>DATINU010000193.1:0-7264 GCA_035473955.1 Allosphingosinicella sp. | reverse complement strand
CTCATCCTCACTCATGCCCTTCTTGAAGCTCTTGAGGCCCTTCGCGACGTCGCCCATCATGTCGGAAAAGCGGCCCTTCCCGAACAGGAGCAGAATGACGAGGCCGACAATCAGCCAATGCCAGATGCTGAAACCACCCATCTTTTAGAATCTCCTAGCGTCGCCGAGGAACTTAGGCCTCTTCCGCGTCAGTTTCCAGTTCGTCCTCGTCGGCCCCCTCCAGCCCCAGCCGTTCGAGCGCGGTATCGACCGGATCGAGCAGGCCCGCGGCCTTGAGATCGTCGATCCCCGGCAGGTCCCGCCGGCTGTTTAGCCCGAAATGGGTAAGGAAGTCCTGCGTCGTCGCATAGGTGAGCGGCCGCCCGGGCACCTCGCGCCGGCCGGCCGGGCGGACCCAGCCCGCCTCCATCAGCACGTCCAATGTGCCTTTCGAAATCTGCACGCCCCTGATCGCCTCGATCTCGGCGCGGCTGACCGGCTCGTGATAGGCGATGATCGCCAGCGTCTCGACCGCGGCGCGGCTGAGCTTGCGGTTCTCCTCCCGCTCACGGCGCAGGATATGGGCGAGATCCGCCGCCGTCTGGAAATGCCAGCGCCCGCCCCGCTCGACCAGTTCGATCCCGCGCCCCGCATAATGCGCCTCCAGCCCGGCCAGCGCCGCCGCCACGTCGATCCCCTCGCCGACGTAGAGCTGGATGTCCGCGGCGCTCAGCGGCTCGGCGGCCGCGAACAAGGTCGCTTCCACGGCGCGCACCGCGTCCGAAAGCTCGATCATGCCGCCCTCACGTAGAGCGGCGCGAACACGCCCTTCTGCTGCAGCGCCACCTTGCCGAGCCGGGCCAGCTCGAGCGTCGCGACGAAGCTCGAGGCGAGTGCGGACTTGCGGTATTCCGCGTCCGCCGTCTCGGGCAGGAACGCCTCGAGCGCGGTCCATTCGATCCGCGCCCCGATCATCGTCTCCAGCCGGTGGATCGCCTCGTCGAGCGCCATCACCGGCCGCCGCGCGATGATGTGCACGGAAGGCTCGGTCCGTGCCCGCACGATGCCGTAGGCGGAAATGAGATCGTAAAGATCGCCCTGCCAGGCCGAGCGCCGCACCACCTTCAGGCCCGCCGGCGCGTCGCGCAGGAAAACGTCCCGCCCGACCCGGTCGCGCCCGATCAGCCGCGCCCCCGCCTCGCGCATCGCCTGCAGCCTTTGCAGGCGCAGCTGCAGCCGCATCGCCAGCTCCTCGGGGCTGGGATCGACGCCCGCCTCCTTGGGCAGCAACAGGCAGGATTTGAGGTAGGCGAGCCAGGCCGCCATCACCAGATAATCGGCGGCGATCTCCAGCCTGAGCTTCTTCGCATCGGCGATGAAGGCCAGATATTGCTCGACCAGCGCCAGGATCGAAATCTTCGCCAGATCGACCTTCTGCGTCCGCGCCAGCGTCAGCAACAGGTCGAGCGGCCCCTCCCAGCCGTCGAGATCGAGCGTCAGCCGCTCGGCCTCTGCCACCGGCCCGCTTTCCAGCTCGAAATCGTCCTCAATCTCGCTCACGGTGGCGAGCCTAGAAGCGCCCGTCGGAGAAGTCGAAGCCCAAACCCGACTTTTCCACAACAAAGCGGGTGCGCAGGCGAGCAGCGCGCAGCGCAGCGAGCACTGACGGAACCCGCTAGGCCGACAGGTCCGCATAGCGGAACCTGATCGACGTCACGTCACAATGGTGACGTGACGGCTCATCCAGCGCGGGTTCCCCGTTCAGCCTCCGTCCATCGCCCTCCCCTCAAAGCGCGTGCCATGAAGACCCCGATCCTTGCCGCCTGTCTCACCCTTGCCGTCGGCGCTGCGGCCGAGGCCCGCCTCATGCCGCTCCCCGGCCCCGGAGCGGCGCAGCGCGCCACGCCCGCCCCCGCCGATTGCCCGCTCATCGTCGGCTTCGGCAGCTATGCCATGGGCATCGATCAGGCCGCCTATACCCGCATCGATCGCCTGCTTCGCGCCGATCGCGGCGTCCGCGCGGTCAGCCGCCATGCCTGGGGCCGCGAAGGCGAGGTCACGCTCTGCGCCCGCACCCGCAGCCGCGCCGACGCCCAGCGCCTGTTCGCCGCGATCCGCACCCGCCTCCCCGTCAATCCGCGCGGCCCGGTCACCATCGAGCTGCTCGGCGGGCGCCGTTACACCACGCCCCCGCCTCGGCGGCGCTAAGGCGAACCGGTCCCCCCGGAAGAAGGGCCTCTACCGATCTGGATCAGCTGAATTCGGCTTGGGTGAGGCCGAGAACCGGGCCTTCCTGATGGCTGTGGCAATAGCCCGCAACGCCATCGGCTCTCTGCCAGAGATACTCGCAGCTTCGCACCACGCCGGCGATGGTGGCCCGTCGGACGTTGTGCCGCGGCGCATGGGCGCGAATGTCTGTCTCGCCATAGATTCCGATCAGCGCGCCTCTGGCGTCGCCCCTTCGTCCTTGGGAGTCACGCGAAGAAAGGCCGCCCACGTCCCAATAGCCCCGGACGGCGACACATTGCCCCTGGAAGTCGCGGTAGTCGCGGACCAGCACTTCGAACGCGATCCGCCTCGCCGTGTCCAGGTTGCACAGCCTCGGATTGGCCCCGATGTTGGTCAGCAAGGTGGTCGTGAAGCCGGGACCCGCCTCCTGCGCGGTCGCGGGCACCACGAAAAGCAGCAGGCCGGGGAGCAGATGGGCCCTCCTAATCGTCGGCATAAGCCAGCAGCGCGTCCCTTTTCGCCGCCAGTTCCTCCAAATCGCCCTCGCCTTTTCCCGTCCGCGCCATCGCCCGGGCCAGCCCCGCCTTCGCCGTCTCGCCGATCCCTCCCAGCGCCTCGGCCACGCTCTCATTCTCCGCGAGGACGCCGGAGCAATACAGGGCGAGGTCAGTCCCCGCCGCCAGCGCCGCCGCGGCGCGCTCGCCGGGCGTGCCTTTGAGCGCCTCCATGGCGAGGTCGTCCGACATCAGCAGCCCATCGAAGCCGATTTCGCCGCGGATGATCTCGCCGATGATCGTGGGCGAGATGCTGGCCGGCAGCTCCTTGTCCCAGGCCTTGAACAGCAGATGCGCGGTCATCCCCATCGGCGCGTCCCTGAGCGCGCGGAACGGGGCGAGATCCCGTTCCAGCTCCCCGGCGTCCACGTCCACCACCGGCATTTCCTTGTGGCTGTCGCAGCGGGCGCGGCCGTGGCCCGGCATATGCTTGACCGTGCCGACGCAGCCGCCCGCCTCCAGCCCGTCGAGCACCGCCCGGCCCAGCGCCGCGACCCGCAGCGGCTCGCCGCCCAGCGCCCGGTCGCCGATCACGTCGTGCGAGCCTTCGTCGCGCACGTCGAGCAAAGGCAGGCAATCCACATTGATCCCGACCTCGCCGACCATCAGCGCCAAGGCCTGCGCGTTCACCCGCGCCGCCTCGATGGCGCTGATCGGCGCCTTGTCGTAGAGTTCGGAAAACCGCCAGCCGGCGGGAAAAGCCGGCCATTCCGGCGGCTTCATCCGCGCCACGCGCCCGCCCTCCTGATCGATCAGGATCGGCAAATCGTCCCGCCCGGAAAGTGCCCGCAAGCTATCCGTCAGCGCCCGTAATTGCCCCCGATTCCCGCAATTCCGCGCGAACAGAATATATCCGGCCGGCTCCGCGTCCTTGAAAAAGGCGATCTCGTCGGCGGTGAGGGCGAGGCCGGAAAGGCCGAATATGGCTGGGAGCATGGGATGGCTTTAGCAAGGCTCATCAACTCGGGAAACGGCTCCGACGCCAAGCATGATCGGGGCGGGCGACGCTCAGTGAAACGCCCGAACAGTTCCTTCCGCGTAAACCCGGGTCGGCGTCACGCTCTCCAACATAGGTATCAATGTACTTGACTCAGCAACCCGTCGGCATTGACGTTAAGCCTTGGATATCGCCACGACGCGGGCCTTCGGTGGGAGGGGTCCCATGCCAGAAATGCTATATGCTTGGATCCTAGCGGAGCACGATTTCCTCGAAGCGTTAGCGGCGCTCGCGACTGTCTTCGCCCTGTTCGTACCGCTGCCCATATTTGTCTTCTCAACCCTGATGAATCGGCACGCGGAACGCCGCGAACGTGCCTTTGCGTTGCTGGAGAAGATAGACTCGGGAGAGGCTCGCGCCCTTCGAGACAGGGTGCTTAAGATCATCGGCAGGTATGATTTCAGCTCCGACAAACTGGAAGACGCGCTTGTCGATGAGGATCGGGGCGATCTGAGGCAATTTATGAACGCGCAGGAGCTGATTGGCGCCCATCTAAACACCTCTCGAATTGATCGCGAGACCTTTTTCAGGCTTTGGCGCACTGCCTATGTTCGCGACTGGGATAGGTTGCGCCCATATGTCGACCTGCTGCGCGAGCGCTTGGGCCCACATCTTTATGTGGAGTGGGAGCGCGCCGCTGCGCGAGCCGAGCACTCGTTGACTGTGCGACGAGCCTGAGCCGGGGACAGTCGCTGTGCCCGTCCCCTCTCGAGGCCTCGTATTCAACCTGATTTTACACCTGACGGCATGGCCGTGATCACTGCTTCGCGGAGTGCGTTCGCACGCGAGGTGACGGCTCAGAACGTACCGCTGATCCTGGAAACCTTGGCCGAGGTGAGCGCGCTAGTCATCGTCTGCGCCTATTTTCCATAGCGTCGCCGGTTCAACTCCGTCCTCAGCCCGGGTCAAGTACCACTTTGACCCGAATTACCCGACGACCGAGCAATCCTCTCCCGCAATCCGCAGGCGGCGGCAGACGTCGGCGGCGCCGGGGCCGCTGGCGCGCAGGCGATAGACGGTGCGGCCGCCGACGGTCGCCGGGACGACCGAATGGCCGAGCGGCGCGAGGTAGCGGAAGCGGCCCGCCAAGCCCTGCCAGGCGCGGTTGGCGCCGGCCTGGCTGGAGAAGGCGCCGAGCTGGATCGTGCCTCCGGGGCCCGAGGCCGGCGCCGGCGCGGGCTGTTGCGGGGCGGGGCGGGGCGGCTGCTGGGCGGGGTGCGGGGGCGTGCCCGCCTTTTGCTGGCCCTGCTGTGCATTCTGCTGGCCGGGGCGCAGCGGCACTTCGCTGACCGCATTGGCGTTGACCTGACCCTGCGGCTGGTTGCCGGCGCTGGCCTGATAGGCGGCGTCGCCCTCGCCCGAGACGTTCATCCCGCCGGGATGGTCGGGGCGGACCTTATAGTCGCCCTCCTCGGCCGCGATCAGATCGCTGTCGTTGCCCGCCGGGCCGCCCCGGTTGCCGAGCCAGAAGACGCCGCCGACGATCACCCCGATCGCGACCAGCCCGATGACGATCGCCGCGACCAGCTTGGCGATGGAGGGGCCGTCGCCCTCCTCGTCCTCCTCGACCGCCTCGAGCCAAGGCAGCCGGTCCTCGTCGGCCAGCTCCATTTCCTCGTCCGCGGCGGCGATCGCCTCGTCCTCGTCCTGCGGTCGTCTTGGCATCAGTGCATCTCCTCGGCGGCCGTCACGCCCATCACGGCCAGCCCGTTCCGCACAATCTGCCCGATTGCGTCGGCCAAAGCCATACGCGCGCGTGTCAAATCGGGATTGTGTGCCACGAGGAAACGCTTTTCGGGGTCGTCATTACCCTTGTTCCAGAGCGCGTGGAACGCTGCGGCGAGGTCGAACAGGTAGAAGGCGACCCGGTGCGGCTCGTGGGCGGCGGCCGCGGTCTCGATCACCCGCGGGAATTGCGCGGCGAGCTTCACCAGCGCCAACTCGTCTGCGTCGAGCAGCGAAAGCTCCGCGGCGCCCGCAATGTCGATCCCCTCCTCTGCCGCTCGCCGGTGCAGCGAGCGCACCCGGGCATGCGCGTACTGCACATAGAAAACTGGATTGTCCTTCGAGGCCTCGACCACCTTCGCGAAATCGAAATCCATCTGAGAATCCGACTTTCTCGTCAGCATGGCAAACCGCACCACGTCCTTGCCGACCTCGTTGACGACATCGGCCAAAGTGACGAAATTGCCCGAGCGCTTCGACATCTTCACCGGCTCGCCGGCGCGCAGCAGCCGCACCATCTGCACGATCTTCACGTCGAACGGCGTCTTGCCTTCGGTCAGCGCCGCCACCGCCGCCTTGATCCGCTTGACCGTCCCGGCATGATCGGCGCCCCAGATGTCGATCAGCTGATCTGCGCTCTGCGCCTTCTGATAATGATAAGCGAGGTCGGCGCCGAAATAGGTCCAGCTGCCGTCGGACTTCCTGATCGGCCGGTCCTGGTCGTCGCCGAATTGCGTGGCCCGGAACAGCGGCAGCTCGACCGGCTCCCAATCCTCGGGCGTCTCGCCCTTCGGCGCTTCCAGCATGCCGTCATAGACAAGCCCATGATCGCGCAGCCAGCGCTCGGCCTCGGCGGGCTTGCCCGCCTGCTGCAGCGCGGCCTCGGAGGAAAAGAGGTCGTGACGGATGCCGAGGAGAGCGAGATCCTCGCGGATCATGACCAGCATCGCCGCCACCGCCTCCTCGCGGAACAGCGCCAGCCATTCGCTCTCGGGGGCGCCGGCGAAGGCGTCGCCATGCTCGGCGGCGAGCTTCGCCCCTACGGGCTTCAGATAGTCGCCGGGATAGAGCCCTTCCGGAATCTCGCCGATCGCCTCGCCCAGCGCCTCACGGTAGCGCAGGTGCGCGGACCGGGCGAGCGTGTCGACCTGGCCGCCGGCATCGTTCACATAATATTCGCGCGTCACCTTGTGGCCGGCATATTCGAGCAAGGATGACAGCGCGTCGCCGACCACCGCGCCCCGGCAATGGCCCATATGCATCGGCCCGGTCGGATTGGCCGAGACATATTCGATATTGACCATCTGCCCGCCGCCCATCGCCGAACGGCCGTAATCGGCACCGTCGGCGAGGATCGCGCCCAGCTCCTCCTCCCAGACGCCGCGCACCAGGCGGATGTTGATGAAGCCCGGCCCGGCGATCTCGGCGCTCTCGACCTCGGCCAGCGCGGCGAGCTTCGGCACGATCGCCTCGGCGAGCGCGCGCGGATTGGCGCCCGCGGGCTTGGCCAGCACCTTCGCCGCATTGGTCGCGAGATCGCCATGCGCGGGATCGCGCGGCGGCTCGACCGCGACCGCGCCGCGATCCAGGCCCGGCGCAAGCGCGCCCTCGGCCTCGAGCGCGTCGAGCGCGTCGTTCACATGCGCGGCAAAGCGGGCGTAGAGCGTCAGTTTTCGTCCAAAATCACGGGAAGGCGCGGCTCTATACGAAGGGGGCGCGGATTTGAAGCGGCGTGGGGGGAATGGCGCATGTCCGCTTGCTGCGGATCACTGGTCCAACG
>DATINU010000192.1:0-6576 GCA_035473955.1 Allosphingosinicella sp. | reverse complement strand
TGAACCGCGGGCGGATGGCGATTTGGGCCGACTTTTACGAGCGGCTCTTCAATTTCCGCGAGATCCGCTATTTCGACATCGAGGGCCAGAAGACGGGCCTGTTCAGCCGGGCGATGACCGCCCCCGACGACAAGATCCGGATCCCACTCAACGAAAGCCAGGACGAGCACAGCCAGATCGAGGAGTTCATCAAGGATTACAAAGGCGAAGGCATCCAGCATCTGGCCTTCGCCACCGACGATATCTTCGCGACCGTGGACGCGCTCCGCGCCAATGGCGTGAGGTTCCAGGACAGCCCCGAAACCTATTACGACATGATCGATCAGCGCATTCCGAATCACGCCCACGACGTCGCGGCGATGCGCGGCCGCCGCATCCTGATCGACGGCTCGCCCGAGACCGGCGAGGGGCTGCTGCTGCAGATCTTCACCGAGAATATGGTCGGCCCGATCTTCTTCGAGATCATCCAGCGCAAGGGCAATGAAGGCTTCGGCGAGGGCAATTTCAAGGCGCTGTTCGAATCGATCGAACTCGATCAGATCCGCCGCGGCGTGATCCCCGCAAAGTCGGACGCCTGAACGGCTGCAATCGCGGCCAAGTCGCGGCGCCCCTCAGGTCGGCCGCCGCTCGCCTTTATAGTCTTGCCGGCGCGAATGCAGCGTCGGCCCGCCGGGCCGGGTGAATTGATCGCGCAGCGAGAAGGTGAGCTTGGCCAGCGCTTCCTGCAGATCGGGCGGCAGCGAAAGATAAGCCGACAGCAAATCGCTCGGTGCCTGGCCTAGCCATTCGCCTTCGCTGCGCCGTCCGGTCAGCACGTAGACGATGTCGATCTCGGCCTCCGCCAGCCGGGCAAGAAAATCGGCGCGAAGCTCGCGCCGGTCATTTTCATAAAGGCTCTGCTTCGGCACATCCGTGCCGACCAGATCGGCGAATTCGGCCTGCTTGAGGCCCAGCCTCTTGCGCTCTTCAGCCAGTCGGGAGCCAAAACTCATCTGTTTCGAAAACTCCTGCTTGACTATTTAATGGAAAGCGATGAACAAAGCAGCCGAATCCCCGGCTGAGAACGCATGGCATATGATGAACCCCTTTGTCGCGTCCATATGCGACGCGCCTGATGTCCTGCTTCGCCCTGCCGCCCGCGCCCGGCCGGCCTCTTCTCCGACGCGCGGGCGGCCTTTGTGAGAAAGCCGGCGCCGGCTTCCCCTAATTATACCGCGCGCGAGATCCTGCTTGCCGCCGCGGCCCGCGCCGTGCTCGCGGCGTTTCGCACGCAACTGGACGAGCGCCGCCTCTCCGGCCCGGCGACGGCGACGTTGCGCGTGCTCGAAACCGCGCTTGAGCCCTATCGCTTCGATCTGCCCCGCCCGCGCACCCCGCCCCGCCACAAATAAGCGCTTCCTGCGCCGGAGGCGGGCCGATACACTCCGTGCGGCCCTTGGGAGAGCGAGCATGAGTGACGGTGCGTTGCAGGTGGAAGAAGGAACGGCGCCGGCACAAAGCCCGCGCTGGGAGGATGACGCGCTCGGCTTTCTCGTCGCGCCGGTGGCGCGGGAGGATTTCCTCAAAAAACATTATGAGCAGCAGGCGCTGATCGGGGTTCGCAACGAGCCCGAGCGCTATGCCGATCTGCTCACCCTCGAATCGCTCGATCAGTTCCTGAACAGCGCCGATCTGCGCGAAGGGATGGTCGATCTCACCAACCACCACAACCGGATCGAGCGCGATTCCTATGTCAACGAGGACGGGCGGGTGAACCGTGCCGTCGTCGCCGACGAATATCTGCGCGGCGCCACGATCATCCTGCCGCAATTTCACGATTCGGTGTTCAACCTCGGCGAATTCTGCCGGGCGCTGGAGGAGGTGTTCACCTGCCACGTGCAGACCAACATCTATCTGACGCCGCAAGGCCGCGACGGCGAAGCCACCCAGGGCTTCCCGCCGCATTACGACAATCACGACGTCTTCGTGATGCAGATTTCCGGCGCCAAGGCCTGGCGGATCTACGGCACGCCGGTGGCGACCCCGTTCCGCGGCGAGCGCTTCGAGATCGGCCAGCACGAGGCCGGCGAGCCGAGCCAGACCTTCACGCTGAAGGCCGGCGACTGCCTCTACATGCCCCGAGGCATGATGCACGATGCCGAAAATGACGGCGACGAGCCCTCGCTGCACATCACTGTCGGCCTGATCACCAAGACCTGGGCCGATCTGCTGCTCGAATCGATTTCCGAACTGGCCCTTTCCACCCCCGAATTCCGCCGCTCGCTTCCCGCCGGCTTCGCCTTGCGCGAGTTCGACCGCGAAGAGGCGCGCGACTATTTCGACCGGCTGAAGACGCTGATCGCCAAGGACGCGAGCATGGACGGCGCGTTCGATCTGCTCGCCGACAATTTCCTGCGCGGGCGACGGCCCAATGTCGGCGGCGTGATCGCCGCCGCGGGCGCGGCGAAGGAGGCCGATCGCTATCGCCGCCGCCGCTTCGTTCCCTGGAACGTCGCCGACGACGACGGCAAGTTGATCCTGATCGGCCCCGGCGGCGACCTCGAGTTCAACGCCGGGGACGGCGACGCGCTCGACATCGCTCTTTCCGGCGCTCCGTTCACCGCCGCCGATCTCGGCTGCGAGAAGCCCGACGGCCTGATCCGCACGCTCTGGGCGGGCGGCTATCTGGAGCGGATCTAGGACTCGCCTCTATTTAGTTCGTCATCCCGGACTTGATCCGGGAGCCATGAACGCCGTGGTCGAGAATTCTCATCCACCAGTGTTCATAGATGCTAACCTTCGTCAGCATGACGAAGGGGACGGAGGGTAAGTCTAGCGGGCCTGGGGCGGCCGGGGCCGGCAATGGGTGCGCACGGCATCGACCAAGGGAAAATCGCCAGCTTCGCGGGCGAGCCGCTCGCCCTCCGCGCAATCGCCGAGCCGGACCACTTCGCCGACCCGCTCGCCAAGCGCGGGGCTGCCCGCCTGGTAGCGGCGGGGCGGTTCGGCGGGGCCGGCCTGCTGGGCGGAACGCGCGGCCTGCTCCTCGGCGCGGATCGAATCGCGATTGGCGTTGCTCCAGCCGGTCCACAGGCCCTCGAAGCCGCCGCGCGGGGCGGGATCGGCGGGCGCAGCCTGGGCCAGCGCCGCCGCGGGCGCCAGCAGGAGCGGCCAGGCAAGGCCGAAACGGATGAACGAGGCCGGGATCACGGAGCGCGCCTATAAAGGCTTTGATCTGAACAGGAAAGTAACGGGGTTTCCGCCGCCCGCCCGCTTAGCTTATGAGGGCGCCCGAAGGAGTGTGAGTGGGCGTGCGTGACGATCCGGACGGCGCGGTGGCAAGCGAAGCGCCCGCACGCGCGGGGGCGCCCGTGCTGCTGAGCGTGGTCATGCCGGTGCACAACGCCCTCCCCTATCTCGACGAAGCGATCCGCTCGATCCTGGAACAGAGCCACCGCGACTTCGAGTTCGTGATCGGCGACGACGCCTCGACCGACGGCTCGACCGAGGTGCTGCGCGCCTGGGAAGCGCGCGATCCGCGCATCCGCCTGCTCGAGCGGCGCGACAATCTGGGCCCCTCGGGCAGTTCGAACTGGGTGGTGCGGGAAGCGCGCGGCCGGCTGATCGCGCGGATGGACGCCGACGACATCGCCCATCCCGACCGGCTGAAGCGGCAGCTGCGCGTGCTCGCCGAGCATCCCGACGCGGTGCTGACCGGCTCGCCGCCCGTCGGCATCGACCGGGAGGGCAAATTGGTCCGCGCGCAGACCCGCTGGATGGTCGAGCGGCACGGCTTCAACGCCCCGGTCGCGCACGGCTCGATCATGTACCGGCGCGAGGCGTTCGAGCAGGCGGGCGGCTACCGCGCCGCCTGCGCCTTCTGGGAGGATCTCGATCTCTACCAGCGCATGGCGAAGCAGGGCCGGGTCCTCGTCCTCCCCGACGAACTCTATTATTATCGCTTCACCGATACGAGCGCGCGGCTGACGGCGAACCGCGAGCGGGTCGAAGCCGCCTTCCGGCTGATGCTGAGCTGCCGCGACGCCCATTCGCGCGGCGAGGATTATACGCCGCTGCTCGAGGCCGGCCCGCCGGCGGCCGGGGACGGGGCGGATCCGGCCCGGATCGAGCCGCTGATCTTCCTGTCCTTCGCGGTCGGCCCGGTCTGGTACGGGGATTCGCCGCACCAGTTCCGCACGATGCTGAAGCGGGCCGCCTTGCCCCGCAACCGCGAATCGGCCCTGGTCTGGTTCGCCGTGCTCTGGGGCAGCGTCAGCCCGCGCAGCCTGCGCGGCTTCCTGAAGGCCCGGGTCTGGCTCCACAACCGCCGCAAGGCCCGGCTCTTCCCGGACGGGCAGGTCTACGAATGGCTCCCCCGCGCGCCGAAGCGCGAAGGCTGAGGAAAGGGCGATCTGTTCGGAAGGGGTGGTAGCGGAGGAGGGACTTGAACCCCCGACACGCGGATTATGATTCCGCTGCTCTAACCAGCTGAGCTACTCCGCCCCATCAGGCGAGGCGGCGCTATAGGAAGCGCCGTGCAGGCGGTCAACCGGCGTGGAGCGGCGCGTGGGGCAAGGGCGGAACCGTGCGCGAGGCGCGCCGTTACGCCCATGACAGACCGGAGAGACGCCATGGACCTGCTGACCCCGCTCGATACGCTCTGCCGCCTGATCCTTCGCGCCAAGGAGCTGGAGGCGCAGGTGCCCGCCCAGGATCCCGATCAGGAAGCCGACAATGTCGACGATTATGACGACGAGGGCGGCGAGGCGCTTTCCGTGCTCGAGGACGAGCTCAATGACGGTGTCGAGGAAGAGATGCAGGCGCTGCTCGACGACCTCGCCGAGGACCAGCTCGCCGAGGTCGTCGCGCTCGCCTGGATCGGCCAGGGCACCTTCGATGTCAGCGAATGGGACGAGGCGATCGCCGAGGCCAACGACCTTTCCGGCGACGAGCGGATGGACGAGCTGATGGACATGCCGTTGCTCGGCGGCCACCTGGAATCGGGGTTGGCCGCCTTCGATTACAGTTGCGACGGCGTCGGGCAGGTGGATTAGCGCCGAAAGGCGTGGCTGCGGATCTCTTCCCAGGGCCCGCCGAGATAACGCCATGACGTCAATCCGCGGATCGCGAGCGGCCGCGGCGTGAAGCCGGCGCGGAGCTGCTGCTGAAGCGCCTTCGCGGCGCGCGGTTCGACCTTGTTCTGGATGGTGACGTGCGCCCGCCAGGGCGCCCGATCCTGCGGAATGAGCAGGCCGTGAAAGGCGTCGGCCAGGCCGGCGCGGATCGCCGCCAGCTTTTCGCTCTCCACCCGCAGCGCCGTCCCCCGCCCCAGATCGATCACGCCGGCGAGCTCGGCGCGGGGCGGCGGCGCCGACGTGGCCTCGGCCAGGCGACGGGAGAGTTCGGTCTCGATCCCAGGCGGGAGATGGTGGAAGAGCGTGAGATGCGCCGGCACCCGGTTGCGCTCGGGCGGGTAGTGGGTCCGCCGCAAGTCCTGCAGCCAGCCATTGTCGCCGTCGCCGAAAATGGCGGTGACGATGATCGGCCCGTCACCCATCAAAGACGCCTCAGATTTCCACCTGGCTGCCGAGCTCGACGACCCGGTTGGGCGGCAGGCTGAAGAATTCCATCGCGCTTTCCGCGTTGCGCAGCATCCAGGCGAAGAGCTTCTCGCGCCAGAGCGCCATGCCGGGCCGTTCGGGCGAGGCGACCAGGGTCTGACGGGCGAGCAAGAAACTGGTTTCCATCATCTTGATCGGCGGCCCGCAGGTTTCCACGCGGGTCAGCGCCAGGGGCACGTTGGTTTCCTGCATGAAGCCGTAACGGACGATCATCCGGTAGAAGCCCTGGCCGAGCTCTTCGAGATGGATCGTCTTCTGCTCCTCGACATAGGGCACGTCCTCGATCTTCACGGTCAGCAGCAGCACGCGCTCGTGCAGCACCTTGTTGTGCTTGAGGTTGTGCAGCATCGCATGCGGGATGCCGTCCGGCGCCGTGGTCATGAAGACGGCGGTGCCCGGGACCCGGGTGGCGCTGGAGGCGGCGGACTTGATGAAGATGGTGGCGGGCATCGCCGCCTCGTTCATCCGCCGGATCATCAGCTGCCGGCCCTTCGCCCAGGTGGTCAGCATGGTGAAGGCGAACAGGCCGACGAGCAACGGGAACCAGCCGCCGGCCGGCACCTTGGTGAGGTTCGCGGCGAAATAGGCGGTATCGACCGTGAAGAAGAGCGCGAGCACCGGCACGGCGAGCCACGGCTTCCACTTCCACAGCGAGAACAGGACGACCGTGAGCAGGCAGGTGTCGATGAACATCGCGCCGGTGACGGCGATGCCGTAGGCGGCGGCGAGGTTGCTCGACGATTTAAAGCCGAGCACGAGCAGGATCACCATCACCATCAGCGCCCAGTTCACCACCGGGATGTAGATCTGGCCCATCGCGGCTTCGGAGGTGTGCTGGATCCTGAGGCGCGGGATGAAGCCGAGGTGCATCGCCTGCTGGGTCACCGAGAAGGCGCCCGAGATCACCGCCTGGCTGGCGATGATCGTCGCGAAGGTGGCGAGAATCACCAGGGGCAGGCGCAGGCTGTCGGGGGCG
>DATINU010000191.1:0-2517 GCA_035473955.1 Allosphingosinicella sp. | reverse complement strand
TCGTGTCCTCGAAGCCCGGGCGCGGCCCTTCCGGCCGCCCGCGTGGCGCGGCGCCGGCGTCGGCCAGCTCCTCGGCCGCCGGCATGCGCGCGCGGTGGACGCGAACCAGGGCGGCGGCGATTTCCTCGGGCGTCTTCCGTTCGAGCAGCCGGGCCGCGAGCACGCGATCCTCTTCCTCGATCTCGATCGGTTCGAGCAAGGCGTTCAGCAGCCTGTCATGGTCGTTCCGGCGGATATCTTCGGGCGTCGGCGGCTGGATCCATTCCGCCTCGATGCGGGCGCCGCGAAGCACCGATTCGACCCGCTTGCGGCGGGGATAGGGGACGACGAGGACGGCGATCCCCTTCTTGCCCGCGCGGCCCGTCCGGCCGGATCGATGCTGGAGTGTTTCGGCGTCGCGCGGCAGCTCGACATGGACGACCAGCGACAGGTTCGGCAGATCGATGCCGCGCGCGGCGACGTCGGTCGCGACCAGCACGCGGGCGCGGCCGTCGCGCAGCGCCTGCAGCGCGGTGTTGCGCTCGCTCTGGCTGTGCTCGCCGGAAAGGGCAACGGCGTTGAAGCCGCGCTCGATCAGGCTCGAATGGAGCCGCCGGACATTGTCGCGGGTGGCGCAGAAGAGCAGGGCCGAATCGGCTTCGTGCAGGCGCAGCAGATTGACCACCGCATGTTCGATCTCGGCCGGCGCGACGGTCATGCACTGATAGGCGATATCGCCGTGGCCGCGATCCTCGCCGACCGTGGAAATGCGCAGGGCATCGCGCTGGTAGCGTTTGGCCAGAGCGACGATCGGCTTCGGCATGGTGGCGGAAAAGAGGAGGGTGCGGCGATCGTCCGGGGTCGCGTCGAGGATTTCCTCAAGATCCTCGCGAAAGCCCATGTCGAGCATCTCATCGGCCTCGTCGAGCACGGCGACCTTGAGCTGGGAGAGATCGAGCGCGCCACGCTCCAGATGGTCGCGCAGGCGGCCGGGCGTGCCGACCACGATCTGCGCGCCGTGCGAGAGGTTGCGCCGCTCCTTCGAGGCATCCATGCCGCCGACGCAGGTCGCGATCCGCGCGCCCGCCTTGCCGTAAAGCCAGATCAGCTCGCGGCTGACCTGCAACGCCAGTTCGCGCGTCGGCGCGATCACCAGCGCCTGAGGCTTCAGCGTGTAGGGCAGGCCCCCCTTTTCATCGAGCAACTGCGGGGCGATGGCCAGGCCGAAGGCGACGGTCTTGCCCGAGCCGGTCTGGGCGGAGACGATCAGGTCGCGCCCCTCGGCGTCGGCTTCGAGCACGGCGGCCTGGACGGGAGTGGGTGCGGTGTAGCCCCGCGCGGCCAGGGCTTCGCCGAGCAGCGGGGGGAGCGTGTTGAAAGTCATGATCGATCCAAAATGGTGCGCGCCGGCGCGGCGGCAAGGTGAGAGGGCTCAAACGACCTGGCCGGCGGCCCATCCGCTCGCCCAGGCCCATTGAAAATTATAACCGCCGAGCCAGCCGGTGACATCGACCGCCTCGCCGATCGCGTAGAGGCCCGGCACCGCCGTCGCCACCATCGTCCGCGACGACAGGCCGGCCGTATCGATCCCGCCCGCCGTCACTTCCGCCTTGGCGAAGCCTTCGCTGCCGTCCGGCCTGAACCGCCAGTCGGCGAGGCGGCTTGCGGCCTCCTCCAGCTTGCGGTCCGGCATGTTGGCCAGTTCGCCCCACAGGCCGATGCGCTTGGCCAGGGCTTCGGCGAGCCGATTCGGCAGCAGCTCGCCCAGCAGCGTATGGAAATGGGTCCGCGGCCGGGCGCGCTTGGCTTCTAGGGGCCAATTGCGCCCCAATGAAGGCAGGAAAGCCACGCCGATCTCCATGCCCGGCCGCCAATAGGACGAGATTTGCAGGATGGCGGGGCCGGAAAGGCCGCGATGCGTGAACAAGGTGGCCTCGCGAAATTCGGTCCTGCCGCAACGCGCGACCACGTCCGTGGCGACGCCGGAGAGCGAGCGGAACAGGGTTTCGCTCTCGCCGAGGGTCAACGGCACCAGGGCGGGGCGGGGCTCCACGACCCGCAGGCCGAATTGCCGCGCGAGATCGTAGGCAAAGCCGGTCGCGCCCATTTTCGGGATCGAAGGCCCGCCGGTTGCGATCACCAGTGCCGGTGCCGAGACCTCCTCGCCGCCGTGGCGGACCGTGAAGCGTGCATCGGCATGGCTCACCTCGGTTATGGGCGTGCCGAGCGCGATGCGAACGCCGCCCTTCGCGCATTCCTCCATCAGCATATGGACGATCTGCCGTGCCGAGCCGTCGCAGAAGAGCTGCCCCAGCGCTTTTTCATGCCAGGCGATCCGGTGCCGGTCGACGAGCGCGACAAAATCCTCCGGCCGGTATCGCCCGAGCGCCGATCTGGCGAAATGCGGGTTGGCGGAGAGGAAGCGGTCCGGCGCCGCGTGGAGGTTCGTGAAATTGCACCGCCCGCCGCCCGAGATCAGGATTTTCTTGCCCGCACGCTCGGCATGATCGATCAGCAGCACGCGGCGGCCCCGCTGGC
>DATINU010000190.1:0-25741 GCA_035473955.1 Allosphingosinicella sp. | reverse complement strand
GAAGTGGTGATCGAGCAGGTTTCGACCGACGGCACCCGCAAATGGCTGCTGAAGACCCCCGACGGCCACGATTACGAGATGGTCTTCATCCCCGACGCGGACCGCGGCACGCTGTGTGTTTCGAGCCAGGTGGGCTGCACGCTCAACTGCCGCTTCTGCCACACGGGCACGATGCGGCTGGTGCGCAACCTTGAGGCCGGGGAGATCGTCGGCCAGGTGATGCTCGCGCGCGACGCGCTCGGTGAATGGCCTCCCGCTGGGGAGCAGCAATCGAGCAGCTATCAGCCCGAGGGGCGGATGCTCTCCAACATCGTGATGATGGGGATGGGCGAGCCGCTCTACAATTTCGACAACGTCCGCGACGCGCTGAAGATCGTCATGGATGGCGACGGCCTTGGCCTGTCGCGGCGCCGGATCACGCTCTCGACATCGGGCGTGGTGCCGATGATGGCGCGGGCCGGTGAGGAGATCGGGGTCAACCTCGCCGTTTCGCTGCACGCCGTGACCAAGGAGGTGCGCGACGAGCTCGTGCCCCTGAACCGCAAGTTCGGGATCGAGGAATTGCTCGCCGCCTGCGCCGCCTATCCGGGTGCCAACAATGCCCGGCGGATCACCTTCGAATATGTGATGCTGAAGGACAAGAACGACAGCGACGAGGATGCCCGCGAGCTCGTTCGGCTGATCAAGAAATACAAGCTGCCCGCCAAGGTGAATTTGATCCCGTTCAATCCCTGGCCCGGCACGCCTTACGAATGTTCGGACGAAGAGCGGATCCGCCGCTTCTCCGAGATCGTCTTCGAGGCTGGCATCTCGGCGCCGATCCGCCGCCCGCGCGGCCGCGACATCATGGCCGCCTGCGGCCAGCTCAAATCCGCGGCCGAGAAGAAAAGCCGCGCCGAGCTCGACCGCATCGCCGACGAGAAACAGGCGGCGCTGGCCTAACAGCCCGCGAAGCGGGCGAAGTCCTCGATCGGCACGCGCTCGGTTCGCCAGCCGTTGATCGGATGGTCCGGATCGGCGAAGCCCAGCGCGACCCCGCAGTAGAAGAGCCTGCTCTCGTCCAGGCGCAGCACCTCCCCGACCGTCTTGTGGACCAGCGCCCAGGCTTCCTGCGCGCAGGTCGCCAGACCGCGTTCGGCGGCGAGCAGCATGACATTCTGCATGAACATGCCGAGATGCGCCCATTGCGGGTAGCCGAAATGGCGAGGGATCGAGATGAACAGCACCACCGGCGCCCCGAACGCATCGAAATTCTTCGCGAACTGCCCAAGCCGCGCGGCCCGGTCCTCGCGGGGGAGGCCGAGCGCCCCGTAGAGCTGTCCGCCCGAAGAGAGGCGGCGACCCCGCCACGGCTCGGCCAGGCCCGGCGGATAGACGTCGAATTCGGTCCCCTCGCCCCGCGGATCGGCGGCGAGGCTTGCCGCGACCAGCGCCTTGAGGTCCGCCAATGCCTCGCCCGCCAGCACATCGACATGCCAGGGCTGGAGATTGCCGCCCGAGGGCGCCCGGGCCGCCAGCGCCAGGATCTCCGCGATCGTCTCGCGCGGCACCGGCCGGTCGAGAAAGGCGCGCGCGGAATGCCGCGCGCCGATCGCCTCCGTTACGGTCATCATCGGCTTTCTCCCCTTGACCTGAGCCCCCCTTATGCGCTGACTGGGCCCTGATTAAGGGGGATGCCGGTCCGATGTGGCTTTTGAACAAGATGCTCGAGAAGCTCATCAAGAAGGGTGAGCTGATTGTCGTCAACCACGACGGCAAGGAATATCGCTACGGCACCCCCGACCCCCAGCACGGCCCGATCCGCGCCCGGCTGACCCATCGCAAGGCCGCCTGGCACATCGCCAAGGATCCGCGCGTCGGCGCCGGCGAGACCTATATGAACGGCTGGATGGCGATCGATCCGCCGCACGACATCCGCGACCTCGTGCTGATGATTCGCTACAATGCGCCGTTCGAGAAACCGGGTGCGCTGAAGGCGAAGGGCCCGGTCACCCGCAGCCTCAATTTCGTTACCGGCAAGCTCGACCAGATCAACTGGAAGTCGCGCTCGCGGAAGAATGCCGAACATACCTACAATCTTACGCGGCGGCTCTACGAACTCTTCCTCGACGAGGACCGGCAATATACCTGCGCCTATTACCGCAGCCCGACCGACAGCCTGGAGCAGGCGCAGCTCGACAAAAAGGCGCATATCGCCGCGAAGCTGAACCTGAAGCCCGGCATGAAGGTGCTCGACATCGGCTGCGGCTGGGGCGGGCTCGCGCTCTACCTCCACCGCCACTACGACGTCGACGTGCTCGGCGTCGCGCTCGCGCCCGACCAGATCGAGTTTTCGAACCTGCGCGCCAGGGAGCTCGGCGTCTCCGACCGGGTGAAGTTTGAGCTCAAGGACTATCGCGACGTTGAAGGGCAGTTCGACCGGATCACCAGCGTCGGCCTGATCGAGCATCTCGGCACGCCGCACTATCCGGGCTTCTACGCCAAGACCTTCGAGCTCCTGAAACCCGACGGCATCATGTTCTCGCATTGCTGCGGCCGGATGGGCGGGCCGGGCCTCACCGACAAATGGACGCGCAAATATATCTTCCCGGGCGGCTATATCCCAGCGCTGTCGGAGCTGGTGACGCAGGCCGAGCAGCACCGCCTGATCGTCACCGACGTCGAGGCGGTCCGCTATCATTATGCGCTGACGCTGGAGGAATGGTACCGCCGGACGATGGCGCATCAGGAAGAGATCACCGCGCTTTACGACGAGCGGTTCTTCCGGATGTGGCAATTCTATCTGGCCGGTGCCGAGGGCGCGTTCCGCTATGGCGGGCTGGTCAACTGGCAGCTGCAATATGTGAAGCGCCGCGACGCCATTCCGATGACCTGGGACTATATGTTCGAGGAGGAACAACGCCTGCACGCGCTGGAAGAAGCGCCACAATGGCACCTCGCCGCCGAATAGGAAGCTTTTGTTAACCCTGATTGGCTAGGCCGAACGCTGCGGCGACGGGCGCCGCGGAGGCTTGGCCATGGCGGATCGGCGGGAAGCAAGGACGGCGGGGCTCTGCCTTGCCATTCTGGCCGCCTACATGGGCCTGGTGCTGCTCAGCGGCCGTGTCGATCCGGGGGATTTTTCCCGCCTTTTTCTTTCCTACCTGACCGGGAGCTTCAGCCTGTGGCTGATGCTGAGCTTCTTCGGGCTCGGCTGGCTCCTGTACAAGCATCGCCCGCGCGGCGGCGAGAATGTCTCGCCGGTGGCGGTGGCGAGCGCGTGGCTCGGTGGGCGCTGGGAGCGCGACCGTTTCGCGTCCTTGCTGTTCCCGCCTTTGCTGTTCGCCGGTTTGATGGCCTCGTTCAACGCCTTCAAGCAGATGATCCTCCCCGCGGCGGGCTTCCGCTTCGACCCTCTGTTCGCCGGGCTCGACCGGATCGTCTTTCTCGGCAACGATCCCTGGCGGGTGACGCACACCCTGTTCGGCTCGCCGACCATGACCGGGTTGATCGACAAGGCCTATCACGGCTGGTTCGTGCCGATGGCGCTGGGCGTGATGATCTGTGCCTGGCTGCCGCGCGCGACCTGGCGGCTCAGAACGCAATATCTGCTGAGCTACATGGCGATGTGGATCCTGGTCGGCAGCCTGCTCGCCTTCCTGCTGCCCTCGGCCGGCCCCTGCTACTACACCCATTTCGTCGGCCCCTCGCCCGATTTCCAGGCGCTGATGGACAAGCTCGCGGCCGATCAGGCGGCGCTCGGCAGCCCGGTTTCGGCGCTGCATTTCCAGCACGGCCTGCTCCGCGCCTTCGGCAGCGACACCTTGATGGTCGGCGGCGGCATTTCCGCCATGCCCTCGGTCCATAACGGCCTCGCCGCCTTGTTCGCGCTGGCCGCCTTCCGGATCAACCGCAAGGCGGGCTGGGCGATGACCGCTTATGCCGCGATCATCTGGCTCGGCTCGATCCATCTCGGCTGGCATTATGCGGTGGACGGGCTCGCCTCCTTCCTGCTCGCCGTCCTGATCTGGAAGGGATCGGGGCGCGTCGCGACCTGGCTGGAGCGGCCCGAAGCGGCGCCGCAAGCCGCCGCCGCGCTCGCCTGACGGCCGGGCCCTGTCCCGCGCCGGAAGCGATTTCCGGTTGAAACTTGCCGGTTTTGGCACAAGCAAGCGCCTGAGCGACCATGCATCCGTCCGTCACCTTTTCGGGCCCGGCCCCGCGCGCCTTCTGGGAGCGGCGCGACTTCGTGCTTGCGCTGATCCTGCTCTCGGCCCTGCCTTTGCTCTGGCCGGACGTACCGCCTCTGCTCGACCTGCCCGGCCATATGGGCCGCTACCGGGTCCAGCTCGATCTGGCGGCCTCTCCCGACCTCCAGCAATTTTACGGGTTCCGCTGGCAGCTGATCGGCAATCTCGGCATCGATTTGCTGGTCGAGCTGCTCGAGCCGATCTTCGGTCTCGAAACCTCGGTGAAGCTGATCGTCCTCACCATCCCGGCGCTGACCGCCGGCGGCCTGCTCTGGGTCGCCTATGAGGTGCATGGGCGGGTGCCGCCCACCGCCCTGCTCGCCGTCCCCTTCGCCTATAATTATCCCTTCCTGTTCGGCTTCGCGAACTTCGCGCTGGCGATGGGCCTGGCGCTGGTCGCCTTCGGCCTGTGGCTCAGGCTGGCGCGGCTCGGGCATTTCCGGATGCGCGCCGCCTTGTTCATGCCGATCTCGGTGATCCTCTGGGTCGTCCACGCCTTCGGCTGGGGGACGCTCGGCGTGCTCGCTTTCTCGGCGGAGCTGGTCCGCCAGCACGATAACGGCAAGAACTTCATCGCCGCCGGCTTCTGGGCGGGCATCCACTGCCTTGCGCTGGTGCCGCCGGTCGCGCTGATGCTGATGTGGCGGAGCAATTCCGGCGGCGTCACCGGCGACTGGTTCAACTGGGCGCGCAAGTGGGACTGGCTCTACATGGCGCTCCGCGACCGCTGGGAATGGTTCGACGTCGGCTCGCTCGCCTTGTGCGTGCTCGTCGGCCTCTGGTCGCTGATCGACCGTCGCCTCACCTGGTCGCGCAATCTGGCCGCCTCGTTCCTCTTCCTGGTCGTCGTCTTCATCCTGCTGCCGAGGATCGTGTTCGGATCGGCCTATGCCGACATGCGGCTCGCGCCCTATCTGTTCGCGATCGCCCTGGTCGCGATCCGCTTCAAGGAACGCGCGAGCTTCGGCTTCATGCGCGCCGTCGCGATCGGCGCGCTCGCCTTCGTCCTCGTCCGCACCGCGGGCTCGGGAATCAGCGCGTGGCTCTACGACCGCAGCTACGACCGCGAGCTCGCCGCGCTCGACCATGTCCCGCACGGCGCACGGCTGGTGAGCTTCAGCGGGCGGGACTGCGTCGAGCCCTGGGCGATGACGCGCTTGCTCCATCTTTCCGCCATGGGCACGGTCCGCCGCCACGCTTTCTCGAACGACCAGTGGGTGCTCGCCGGCGCGCAACTGCTCTACGTCCGCTACAAGCCCGGCTGGCCGTTCATCCGCGACGCCAGCCAGGTGGTCACCGAGCATCGCTGCAGCAACGAAGCCTGGCGGACGATCGACGAGGCGCTCGCCTTCTTTCCGCGCGAGGCCTTCGATTATGTCTGGCTGATCTCGCCGCCGCCCTACGACGCGGCGCTCACCCGGGGCATGGAACCGGTCTGGCGCGACGGCTCCAGCGTCCTCTATAGGGTCGACTACGCAAGCTCGCTTCGCACCCTCAAGGACCAGTAATGCCCACGCCTTCGCTGTCGATCGTCGTTCCCTGCTATAACGAGGACGGCTGCCTGTCCGCGCTGCACGCGCGGCTCAGCAAGGCCGCCAAAAGCGTCGCGGGCGAGGATTATGAGATCGTCCTGATCAACGACGGCTCGCGCGACCGGACTTGGGCGATGATGCAGGAGTTGGCGGCGGAGGATCCGCGCCTCGTGGCGATCAACCTGTCGCGCAATCATGGCCACCAGCTGGCTTTGACCGCCGGGCTCGATCTCTGTTCGGGGGAGCGGATCCTGATCATCGACGCCGATCTGCAGGACCCGCCCGAACTGCTGCCCGAGATGATCGCCGAGATGGACGCGCGCGAGGCCGACGTCGTCTATGCGGTGCGCCGCGCCCGCGCCGGCGAGACCGCCTTCAAGAAGGCGACCGCCAAAGGGTTCTACCGCCTGCTTTCCAAACTCGCCGACATCGACATTCCGGTCGATACGGGAGACTTCCGGCTGATGAGCCGCCGCGCGCTCGATGCCCTGCTGGCGCTGCCCGAGCAGGCGCGCTTCATCCGCGGCATGGTCGCCTGGGTCGGCTTCAAGCAGGTGCCGATCGCCTATGACCGGGCCGAGCGGCTCGCGGGCGAAACCAATTACCCCTTGCGCAAGATGATGCGCCTCGCGCTCGACGCGGTGACCGGCTTTTCGACCGCGCCGTTGCGCATGGCGAGCCATATCGGCCTCTGGCTGGTCGCCGCCTCGGTGTTGCTGTTCATCTATATCGGCATCGGCTTCTTCACCGGCTCGGCGATCCAGGGCTGGACCTCGCTGATGCTGGTCGTGGTGATCCTCGGCGCGGTGCAGATGTTCGTGCTCGGCATGATCGGCGAATATCTTGGGCGGCTCTATATCGAGGCGAAGCGGCGGCCGCTCTACATCGTCTCCGAAATTGCGGGCCGCGTCGGCGGCAGCCCGCAGCTCGGTCACGTCGCCGAGACGATCGCGACCAAGGAGACGCCGGGCGGGAAGGGCAAGCGCCCCAAGGCATAGCGCTCTACCCCGAAAATCTTCTCGAACAGCCAGTTCACGGCACGCGGCGGCAGCTTGTCGTCGCTATCCTCCTTGCCGGTGAGCCGTCCGGCCAGCCGCGCGGTCGCGGCGAGCGGGAAGAGCAGGGAATTGAACCAGCTCATGAATTCGAGCTTCAGCCCGGCATCGCGGACCAGCGCCTGCAACGTCTTGCGCGTATAGCGGCGCTTGTGGTGGTTCACGACATCGTGCGCGCTCCACATCCAGGGGAAGGCCGGCACCGTGATCAGGATCCTGCCGCCCGGCTTCAGCTTCGCGGCGAGGCCGGTCAGCCCGGCGACATCCTCGTCGATATGCTCGATCACATCGAGGATCGCGATCAGATCGTAGCTCCGGTCAGGCACCCCCGGCAGCGTGGGCAGCGGCGCGTCCAGCACGGCATGGCCGAGCCGCTGGCTGGCGATCGCCCGCGCCGCGCGATCCACCTCGATCGCATCGACCCGGCCGAAGGCACCGAGCATGGCGAGATTGTGCCCGGTGCCGCAGCCCACTTCGAGAATGCGGGCGTCCGCGGGCAGGGCGATCTTCCGTTCGATCAGGTCCGACAGGATCTCGCGCCGCGCCCGGTACCACCAGTGCAGCTGGTCGATCTCGGCCATGCGATCATAGACGATGCGTTCCATCAGCTTTTGGCCATCAGGCGAACACCCACTGCCGATTGAGCGAGAAGGTGACCAGCGGGGTGACGAACAGCATCGGAACGACCGGCCACCAGGTCGGGCCGTGCAGCGGGCCGGTGAGCACGCCGACGAACAGGCTGTTGAGGCCCAGGCTGACCAGCGAGACGATGAAGAAGCGGAAGGTGCGCTGTCCCGGATTGTCGCGGCTGCCATGGCCTTTGAAGCTGATCCGGCTGTGCATGAAATAGCCGATCAGGACCGCGACCCCGTAACCGAGCAGGTTCGCCAGCAGCGGCGCCATCCCGAAATAGGTGGCGGGGACGTAATAAACGACGATCGAGAGGACGGTCACGAACCCCCCGACCATCCCGAACCGGATAAACTGCCCGAACAGCGATCTCAGCGCGTCGGCTCTCGACATGATCCGCGCGCCGCCTCCTTCACCGCCCGCTTGTTCTTTGATGCGGAGCGACTAATGCCCGGGGCGATGCTTGAAAAGCAAGGAAACGGATTGCGGGACGCGGCGGAGCGGCTCGACGCCTATTGGCGCTGGGCGCTCGTCCTGTTCTGGCTGGGCGTCGCGGCGGTCATGCTCTGGGACCGCTACGGCGCGATCCGCATCTTCGCGCTCGGCGACACGGACGACAATATGCGGATCATGCAGGTCCGCGCCTTGCTCGACGGCCAGGGCTGGTACGATCTGCAGCAACACCGGCTGGCCGGCTCGAACATCCACTGGTCGCGACTCGTCGACCTGCCGATCGCCGGGCTGAAGCTCCTCTTCACCCCCTTTGTCGGCGGCCGGATCGCCGAGCAGATTGCGGTCGCGGTCGCGCCCTTGCTGCCGATGCTGGCCGCGATGGCGGCGCTGGCGGCGATCGCCCGGCGGCTGACCGGCAAGCTCGCCTTCGGCATCGCCATCGCCTTGCTCGCCTGCGCCGGCTCGGCCAAGGGCATGTGGACGCCGCTCAGGATCGACCATCATGGCTGGCAGCTCGCCATGCTTGCCTGGGCGGCGGCGGCGCTGACCGATCCGAAGCGCGCACGGGGCGGGGTCACGCTCGGGGTCGCCACCGCGCTGTCGCTGGTCATCGGGCTGGAGATGCTGCTCTATCTGGCGGTGGCCGGCGCTTTCGTCGTGCTGATGTGGATCCGCGACGGCAGGCAGGCCCGCAGGCTCGCCAGCTACGGCGCTTCGCTCGCGGGCGGCTGCGCGCTCGGCTATCTGGTCTTCGCCTCGGAGGCGAACCAGCTTCCCATGTGCGATGCTTTGTCGCCCGTCTGGCTCTCGGCAATGGTGGCGGCGGGCGCGATCGCGGTGGCTTTGGCCTGGCTGAGTCCGGCCGGCCCCTGGGCGCGGCTCGGCGTCGCGGTGCTGGGCGGCGCGGCCCTCGCCGGAGCGTTCGCGCTGACCTGGCCGCATTGCCTCGGCCGGCTGGAGCAGGCGCCGCCCGAGCTCGACCGGCTCTGGCTCTCCAAGGTGCGCGAGGCGATGCCGATCTCGCGACACGGCGCCAGCACCGCCGCCCTCATGCTGACGCTGCCGGTCGCCGGGCTGATCGGCTACCTGCTGATGCTCTGGCAAAGCCGCCGCGCGCCGGACAGATTGATCGTCTGGGGCGCGCTCGCCGCGCTCGGCGCCCTCTCCACCGCCTTGCTCTTCTGGCAGACCCGCGCGGGCCCCGCCGCGCAATTGCTCTCGATCCCCGGCGCGACGGCCTTGCTCTGGGCGGTCGCGGCCTGGGCGATGGGCTTCAGGACGCTGGCGGTGCGCGTTGCGCTGTTGCTGGGGGTCTTGCTGATCGTGGTGGTGATCGCCACGGGCCGCGCCACCTCCTTCCTCGCCCGGCCTGCCTCGCCGGGGCGGCAGGCGATCAACGCCGCCAATGGGGCCTGCCCGACCATGCGGGCGCTGGCGCCGATCGCGCGGCAGCGGCCGGGCATGGTACTGACCTTCGTCGATCTGGGCCCACGGCTGATCACGGTGACGCCGCACAATGCGATCACCGGCCCCTATCACCGCAACGCCACCCAGATCATCGACGTGATGCACGCCTGGCGGGGCACCGCCGACAATGCCCGCGCGACGATCGAACATTACCGCGTGGACTATGTGCTGATCTGCCCGAACCTCTCCGAATCCACCATCTACCGGTCGGAAGCGCCGAAGGGGTTCTACATGCAACTGGTTCGCGAGCGGGTGCCGCAATGGCTGGCGCCGGTGCCGCTGCCGGCCGGATCGCCCTACCGGATGTGGCGCGTCGTCAGATAGAGAAGCTGCGGCCGATCCCGTCGATCACGAACTGAACCGCGAGCGCGGCGAGGATCACGCCCAGGAGCCGGGTGATCATCGCCTCCATCTTCTCGCCGAGCAACTTCATCAGCGGCCCGGCGAGCAGCAGGCAGAGCAACGTAAGCAGCAGGGTGGCGCCGAGCGCCCCGAGCACGATCAGCGAGCGTTCGAGACCCTCGCTGCGCGCCATCAGGAGCATCACGGATGCGATCGAGCCGGGCCCCGCGATCATCGGGATCGCCATCGGGAAGACGGAAACGTCCTCGACCTTGCGGGCGCTCACCTCTTCGGCCCGGGTCTCGCGCCGCTCGGTGCGCTTCTCGAACACCATGTCGACCGCGATCAGGAAGAGGAGGATGCCGCCGGCGATGCGGAAGGCGGAAAGCGAGATGCCGAGATGGCGGAGCAGGTCTTCGCCGAGCAGCGCGAAGAAGAGCAGGATGCCGGTGGCGATGGCGACCGAGCGGAAAGCCATGGCGCGGCGGTGGCGGGCGTCGGCGCCCTTGGTGACGCTGGCGAAGATCGGCGCGCAGCCCGGCGGATCGATCACCACCAGGAAGGTGACGAAGGCGGAGATGAAGAGCTCGATCATAGACCCTCCGGCGGCGCGAGGCCGGCTCGGCCATGCGCCGCGAAGAGGGTGTTGCGCAAGAGCAGCGCGATGGTCATCGGCCCGACCCCGCCCGGCACCGGCGTGATCGCCCCCGCGACCTCGGCCGCGGAGCCGAAGTGGACGTCGCCGACGAGACGCCCATCGATCCGGTTGATGCCGACGTCGATCACGGTGGCCCCCGGCTTCAGCCAGTCGCCCCGGATCAGCTCCGGCTGCCCGGCCGCGGCGACGACGATGTCGGCGCGGCGCACCACTTCCGGCAAGTTCCGCGTGCGGCTGTGCGCGACGGTGACCGTGCAATGAGCGCCGAGCAGCAGCCGGGCCATCGGCTTGCCGACGATGTTCGAACGGCCGACCACCACCGCCTCGAGGCCCGAGAGATCGCCGAGCCGATCTTCGAGCAGCATGAGGCAGCCGAGCGGCGTGCAGGGGGCGAGCCCCGGCGCGCCCGTCGCCAGCCTGCCGACATTTTCGAGGGTGAAGCCGTCGACGTCCTTGGCCGGATCGATCAGGGCGATCACGGCCGCCTCGTCGATCTGCGGCGGCAGGGGCAGCTGCACCAGGATGCCGTCCACCCGATCATCCCTGTTGAGCGCGCCGATCAGGGCGATCAATTCGTCCTGCGGAGTCCCGGCCGGCAGCAGGTGGGTGAAGCTCGCCATGCCGGCCGCGTCCGTCGCTTTGCCCTTGGCGCGGACATAGACCTCGCTCGCCGGATCGGCGCCGACCAGCACGACGGCGAGGCCGGGCTTGCGCCCGATCGCGGCGACGAAGGCGGGAACGGCCTCGGCGACGCGGGCGCGAACCCCGACGGCGAAAGCCTTGCCATCGATGATCGCCGCCGCCACCCCAGCGGCCTCAGCCGCCGGAGAGGGCGATATCGACGGCGACGCCGGCGAGCAGCCGCTGCAATACCCAGAGGATCAGCAGCACGACCATCGGCGATAAATCGATGCCGCCGAAATCGGGCAGGATCTTGCGGATCGGCCGGTAGACCGGCGCCGTGATCCGATCCAACGCGTAGAGCAAGGAGCGGACGAAATCGCTGTGCACGTTGATCACGTTGAACACGACCAGCCAGGAAAGGATCGCCTGGACGATAATGACGATGCTGGCCGCCCAGAGCAGCATGATCAGGATGTCGATAATGGCGAGGGTCATGGCATCTCCGGCGGGCTTCCCGGCTCTCTAGCGAGGCGCACCGGGCCGGGCAATGGCGGCGCTGGCGGCGATCAGGGCGCGACGCGGGGCGGCTCCGCCTCGGCGAGCAGGATCGAGAACCATTCGTCCTTGTCGGTCCATTCGCCGATCACCCCCCAGCCGGCGGCGCGGAGCATGAGACGGCTGTCGCGATAGCCATATTTGTGGCTGTTCTCGGTATGGATTGTTTCGCCCGCCCTGAAGGAGAAGGCCTGGCCGAATACGCTGAAGGCGACATCGCGCAGCGCCTCCAAATGCATCTCGATCCGGCTCAAGGCATCGTTCCAGAGCGCCCGATGGCGGAAGGCGTCGACCGGGATGTCGCCGTCGAGTTCGGCATTGATCCGGTGGAGCAGGTTGAGGTTGAAGGCCGCGGTGACGCCGGCCGCGTCGTCATAGGCTCGGATCAGAAGGTCGACGTCCTTGATCCGGTCCATGCCGATCACCAGCCGGGCGCCCCGACCCAGCGTCTCCGCCATCGCGCGGAGCAGATCGACCGCGCTGCGGGCGACGAAATTGCCGATCGTCGAGCCAGGAAAGAAACCGAGCTTGGGCATATTGGCGATGGCGGCGGGCAGCGCCAACGGCCGGGTGAAATCCGCCTCGACAGGATGAATTGGAAGGCCCGGAAATTCCGCCTGCAGCGCTAGCGCGGATTCGCGAAGAAACGCGCCGCTGATGTCGATCGGCACGTAAGCGGCAGGCCTGATCGCGCGGAGCAGGATCGGCGTCTTGGCCGACGAGCCCGAGCCGAACTCGACCACCGCCTCGCCGGTGCCGAGCATGGCCGCGATCTCGCCGCTGCGCTGTTCGAGCAAGGCCGTTTCGGTTCGCGTCGGATAATATTCTGGGAGCCGGGTGATCTCCTCGAACAATTCCGAGCCGCGATGATCGTAAAGCCAGCGCGCCGGAATGGCCGGCACCGGTGCCGCGAGCCCCGCCAGCACGTCGGCGCGAAAGGCGGGATCGGCCGCAACCGAAGCGCGGGGCGCGTCCATCAAAGATCCTTCGCCAAGCGCAGCCCGGAATACATCCAGCGCTGATGGGGGTAGAAAAAGTTGCGGTAGGAGGCGCGCAGATGGCCGCGCGGGGTGGCGCAGCAGCCGCCGCGCAGCACCATCTGCGAGCACATGAACTTGCCGTTATATTCGCCGACCGCGCCCGCCGCAGGCGCGAAACCCGGATAGGGGAGGTAGGCGCTGCCGGTCCATTGCCAGACATTGCCGATGAGGCCGGTGGCGCCGGCGAGCGGCCGGACCGGGCCCGCGGTATCGAGCTGATGGCCACCGTCCGGATCGAGCGACGCGGCGGCGCTTTCCCATTCCGCCTCGGTCGGCAGGCGAGCGCCGGCCCAACGGGCATAGGCGTCCGCCTCGTAATAGGAGATGTGGCATACCGGCTCGGCGGGTTCGACGGACCTCAGCCCGTCGAGCGCGAAGCGCGACCAGCCGCCCTCGCCTTTCACCCAGTAGAGCGGTGCCGCGATCCCGTGCTCGCTTACCCAGCCCCAGCCGTCGGCGAGCCAGAGCAGCGGATTTTGGTAGCCGCCGGCGGCGATGAAGGAGAGCCACTCCGCATTGGTGACGGTCCGGTCGGCGAGCGCATGCGGAGAGAGGAAGGTCCGGTGGCGCGGTCCCTCGCAATCGAAGGCGAAGCCGGCGCCGTCATGGCCGATTTCGACCAGCCCCTCGGCGCCTTCCCGCCAGACGAGCGGGCCAGGCACAGCGGCGGGCTGGGCCGGACCCCGGGCCCAGACCGCGGGATGGACCGGGTTGGCGAAGAAGGTCGCGGTCAGGTCCATCAGCATCAATTCCTGATGCTGCTGCTCGTGATTGAGGCCGAGGGTGATGATCCCCGGCGGCAGGTCGTCGATCGCGCCGAGCAGCGCCTGGTCCACCGAAGCGCGCCAGGCGCGGACCTCGTCGAGCGAAGGCCGGGCAATCATGCCGCGTTCGGCGCGCGGATGCCGTTCGCCTTCGCCCTCGTAATAGGAGTTGAAAAGATAGGCGAAGCGTTCGTCATAGGCGCGGTAGCCGGGCAAGTGATCGCGCAGCACGAAGGTTTCGAAGAACCAGGTGGTATGCGCCAGATGCCATTTCGCGGGCGAGGCATCGGGCATCGGCTGGATGGTTGCGTCCGCATCGGAAAGCGGCGCGGCGATGGCGAGACTGAGGTTCCGCACCATCGCATAGCGCATGGCAAGGCTGTCGCTGCTCTCCGGCCTGGCCTGTGTCGCCATCATCGCCTCCCGCCGGGCGGCGCTAGCACAAAAGGAGAACGCTTGTCACGCTTCGCGCGTCGCGCCCGGCTGCCAGAGAATGTCGCCACCCCGCTCACGCGCCACCCAACGCCCGAGCACGAAGAGATGATCCGAAAGCCGGTTCAAGTAGGTGAGCGCGGCCGGACTGAACCCCGCCTTGGCGGCGACCGCCGAGCGTTCGGCGCGGCGCGCGACCGCCCGGGCCAGATAAAGGTCTGCCGCACCGCCCGGGCCGCCGGGGAGGATGAAGCTGCGCAGTGGCTCCAGCTCTTCGTTCATCCGGTCGATCTCGCGCTCCAGCCGCGCGACCTGCCCGGGCTGAATGCGCAGCGCGCCCTCGATCCCCGGGGGCGTGGCGAGATCGGCGCCCAGGTCGAACAACTCGTTCTGGACACGGCCCAGCATGGCGCGCGCCTCTTCGTCTGTGACCGCGAGCAGCGCGACGCCGATCGCGCTGTTCGCTTCGTCGACGTCGCCGATCGCGATCATGCGGGGATCGGCCTTGGAGACGCGTGAGCCATCGACCAACCCGGTGTCGCCGGTGTCGCCGGTACGCGTGTAGATCTTGTTGAGCCGGACCACGGCGGGGATCAGCGCCCGGCGCCAGCGCCCGCGATGACGAGCAGCAGGACGGCAAGCAGGATCGCGATGCCCTGGAAGAGGACGCGCTTCTGCATCAGCGCCTGCGACTGCTGCGGCGTGGTGGTCCGGGTCGCCATGCCGTAGAGGCCCATGGCCAGCACGCCGAGCGTGGCCAAAGCCGCCAGCACCAGAGCGATGATGATGATGGTCTGCATGGGCGCCTCTTACGCCCGCGCCAGCGAATATCCAGCGGGGAATTCGCCGCGCCGCATCGCTTCGACCAGCGCGGCGGGGTCCATCCCTGCCCCGCGCAGGCCGGCAATGGTCGGAGCGCTATGCCGCTTGGCCAGCCGCGCCCCGGCCGCGTCCACGATCAGATCGTGATGGTGGTAGGCTGGCGTCGGCAAATCGAGCAACGCCTGCAGCAGCCGGTGGAGGTCGGTCGCGGCATAAAGATCCCGGCCGCGGACGATGTCGGTGACGCCTTGTGCGGCATCGTCGAGCGTCACCGCGAGATGATAGGAGGCCGGCGCGTCCTTGCGGGCGAGAACGACGTCGCCGAACCGCGTGGGTTCCGCCTGCACTTCGGTATGATCGTCGAACCAGTATAGCGGCCCCGCCCGCGCCGCCGCCTTGGCGACATCGAGCCGCCAGCAATGCGGCTTGCCGGTATCGCCCGCGCCCCGGCACGTTCCCGGATAGATCGCGCCGTCCGGACCCTGCGGCGCGGAGGCGCTGGCCGCGATCTCGGCGGCGATTTCGGCTCGGGTGCAAGTGCAGGGATAGATAAGCCCCTCCCCCTTCAGCCGCTCCAGCGCCTCGGCGTAGAGCGGCAGCCGCTCCGATTGATAGAGCAGCTCGCCGTCCCATTCGAGGCCCAGCCAGAGCAAGTCCTCGAAAATGCCATCGACGAACTCGGACCGTGCACGGCCCGGATCGATGTCCTCGATGCGCAGCAGGAAGGCTCCGCCCTCCGCCCGTGCGAAATCACGGGCGAGCAACGCCGAATACGCGTGGCCGAGATGCAACCGTCCGGTCGGAGAAGGCGCGAAACGAGTAACGGCGTGCATGAGGAGTCTTGACCCGGAGTCGTTGCTTATGGTGTCATGACGGCGTCACGCAAAGTAGCGAGTGCGTGACGGACCAGGGGAGGAAGCGGTTACGCTTTGTCTCCCGCGTTCTGAGTGCGACAGGTGTCGGGGGCGGCGTTTCGCGGGTTTCTTTCCGTGAAACGGGAGCGATGTGGCCTTGTACCATCCGGACCTTCTCCGTCATCCCGAAGGCTGCCCCGCTTTGGTTCTCAACGCGGATTATACGCCGCTCAGTTATTACCCCCTGAGCCTGTGGCCATGGCAGACCGCCGTCAAGGCGGTCTTTTTGGAACGGGTGGACATCGTCTCCGCTTACGAGCGTGAGGTGCATAGCCCAAGCATGGCGCTGAAGCTGCCGAGCGTGATTGCGCTGCGCCAATATGTCCGCCCGTCCGAATATCCGGCCTTCACCCGGTTCAACCTGTTCCTGCGCGACCGCTTCCAGTGCCAATATTGCGGCGATCCGAGGGAGCTGACCTTCGACCACGTCCTGCCGCGCGCCCAGGGCGGACGGACGACGTGGGAGAATGTCGCCACCGCCTGCGCGCCCTGCAACCTCAGAAAGGGCGGCCGCACGCCGCAGCAGGCCCGCATGCAGATGAACCGCCGCCCGTTCCGCCCGACCAGCTGGCAGTTGCAGGAGCATGGCCGGAGCTTCCCGCCCAATTATCTCCATTCGAGCTGGCGCGACTATCTCTATTGGGACATCGAACTGGAGGCCTGACGCCTCACCGGTTGATCCAGTGCCGCCAGTAGAACCAGGCGAAGACGCCGACGCCGGTCGCCACGCAGAAGGCGACGATCACCCAGAACGAGCCCGGATGATGGGCATAGGGGATGCCCTCGACGTTCATGCCGAGGAGGCCGGTGATGAAGGTCAGCGGCAGGAAGATGAAGGCGACGATCGAGATGTAGAGCGCGCGTTGATCGACCTGCTCGGCGCGCAGATCGGTGATCTGTTCGTGGAGCAGCGCCGCGCGCTCGCGCACCGCTTCCAGTTCCTCGGCCATGCGGGCGAAGCGGTCGGCCGCCTCGACAATGTGCAGCCGGTCGTCCTCGGCCAGCCAGTCGAAGCCGAGGCCGGGCAGGGTGTGGAGCGCGTCGCGGTCCGGCGCGACGAAGCGACGGAAGCTGATCGCCTCCGAGCGCACCTCGTTGATCACCCGGCGCAGGCGGTAGAGATGGCTGGGCTCGAGCCCGCTTTCGACATCGTCCAATTTGTCGCCGAGCGCCGCGATCTCCGGATCGAGCTGGGTCGAGATCGCCCAGGCATAGGCCGCGACCAGATCGCCGGAATCGTGGATATGCCCGGCCTCCATCTTGCCGCGGACCGTCGCGGTCGCCGCCATCGGATGGCGGCTGGCGCTGGTCACCCGATTGCCCTGCACCCACATCCGGATCGAGACCAGCCGGTCCGCCTGCTCGGGATCGCCGCTGCCGAGGCCGCGCAGGTTGAGGATCGCGCCGTGATCGATCGCGTCGCAGCGCGGCCGCGTCTCGGTCGCGACCAGGGCGTTGGCGGCGACATCGGGAATGGTTTCGTTGCTGGCGTGGACCGCGAGGAGATCGTCCTCGCCCTCCAGATGCGCCCAGACGAAGCCGGGGCCCTTATAGGCGGCGGCTTCCTCGGCGGGCAGCGGCCGGACCGGCCCGTCGCCCGCGACAAAAGCGAAGATCATGCGCGCTCCGCCAGGAAGGCGCGAAGCGCCGGCGCCACGCTCTCGTCGGCGAGGCCGAGGGCGAGATTGGCGATCGCGAAACCGGTCTTGTCGCCGCAATCGTGGCGCGCGCCGTCGAAGGTGAGGCCGTGGAAGGCCTGCTCGCCGATCAGGGCGGCCATGCCGTCGGTGAGCTGGATCTCCCCGCCCGCGCCTTTGCCGAGATTGCCGAGGATGGGCATGATCTCGGGCTGGAGGATGTAGCGGCCGACCACGCCCAATGTGGAGGGCGCCTCCTCGGGCTTCGGCTTCTCGACCAGGCCCCGCACCTCGGTCAGCCGCCCGTCGCGCGCGCCCGGGGTGATGATGCCGTAGCTCGCAGTTCGCTCAGGGAGCACGTCCTGCGCGCAGACGATATTGCCGCCGACCTTCTCATAGGCCGCGACCATCTGCGCGAGGCAGCCGGGCTTGCCGACCATCAGATCGTCCGGGAGCAGCACCGCGAAGGGGTCGTCGCCGGTGATCTCGCGCGCGCACCAGACCGCGTGGCCGAGCCCCCGCGGCTCCTGCTGACGGACCGAGACGGTGGCGCCGGGCGGGAAGCGGGTGCCCGCCAGCGCATCGAGCGATTTGCCGCGCGCCTTCATGACTGCCTCGAGCTCGTAGGAAATGTCGAAATGGTCCTCGAGCGCGCCCTTGCCGCGGCCGGTGACGAAGATCATCTGCTCGATCCCGGCCTCGCGCGCCTCCTCGACCGCGTACTGGATCAACGGCCGGTCAAGGACGGTCAGCATCTCCTTGGGGATCGCCTTGGTGGCGGGCAGGAAACGGGTGCCGAGCCCGGCGACCGGGAAGACGGCCTTGCGAATCGGCTTCATTCCGGGGCGGCCCCGTTGGCTTCGACCGGGACATCGCCGGGCGGGAGATCGAACCGGTCCTCGCGCCGCTCTTCCGACCGGCGCAGCAACTCGTCGACGCGCACGGGGCGGGCGATGGGCGGCGGGGTCAGCAGCTCGTCGGTGGTCTCGGCGCGGCTCGCCATGGCCGGGGCGCGCGGCGGCGCCTCACCGGCCGGCAGGCGCAAGGCCTCGCGCTGGCCGCAGGCGGCGAGGCCGAGCAGGGCGAGGAGCAGAAGCCGCTTCATTCGTCCATCCCCAGCGCCTTCTTCGCCGCCTCGATCCGCTTCTTCACCTGCGACGGCGCGGTGCCGCCATGGCTGGTGCGGCTCTTAACGGAATCATCCGGGGAAAGCACATTGAAAACAGCGGGCCCGATCCGTTCGTCGAGCGCCTTGAGCGTGTCGTAGGGCAGCGCCCAGAGCGGCACGCCGATATCGTCGGCAAGCTTCACGGCGCGGCCGGTAATGTGATGGGCCTCGCGGAAGGGCACATCGCCCTCGCGCACCAGCCAGTCGGCGAGATCGGTGGCGGTGGCGTGGCCCGTTTCGGCGGCGGCGCGCATCCTTGTCGTTTCGAAGGTAACCGTTTCGACCATCCCCGCCATCGCCGCGAGCGAGAGGCTGAGCAGATCGTGCGCCTCGAACACCGGCACCTTGTCGTCCTGCATGTCCTTCGAATAAGCGAGCGGAAGCCCCTTCATCGTCACCGAGAGCGCGGTCATCGCGCCGATGATGCGTCCCGAGTGCCCGCGCACCAGCTCGGCCGCGTCGGGATTGCGCTTCTGCGGCATGATCGAGGAGCCGGTCGAATAGGCGTCGGAGAGGCGGACGAAGCCGAAGGCTTGGCTCGCCCAGAGGATCAGCTCCTCCGCGAGGCGGGAGAGATGCAGCGCGCACTGCGCGGCGCCCATCAGATAATCGAGCGCGAAATCGCGGTCGGATACGGAGTCCAGCGAATTGGCTGTCGGCCGGTCGAAGCCAAGCGCCAGCGCGGTCGCCTCGCGGTCGATCGGGAAGCCTGTGCCGGCAAGCGCCGCAGCGCCCAGCGGGCATTCGTTGAGGCGCGCGCGGGCGTCGGCGAAGCGCGAGCGGTCGCGACGCAGCATCTCGTAATAAGCCATGAGATGATGGCCGAGCGTCACTGGCTGCGCGGTCTGCAGATGGGTGAAGCCCGGCATCACGTCCTCGGCATGCGCCTCGGCCCGTGTCACCAGCACGGCCTGCAGCGCCGCCAGCCCCTCGTCCGCGGCGTCGATCGCGTCGCGGACCCAGAGCCGGAAGTCGGTCGCCACCTGATCGTTGCGCGAGCGGGCCGTGTGCAGCCGCCCCGCCGCGGGGCCGATCAAATCGGCGAGGCGGGCTTCCACATGCATGTGGATGTCCTCAAGCGCGGCGTCCTCGGGCACGCCCGACGCTTCATATTCCTCCTCGATCCGGTCGAGCCCCTCCTCGATCGCGTCGGCGTCCTCTCGCGAAACGATCCCCTGCGCGGCCAGCATCGCGACGTGGACGCGGCTGGCGGCAAGGTCCTGCTTCCAGAGCCGCTTGTCGAAGCCGATCGAGGCATTTATCTCGCGCATGATCGCCGAAGGCCCTTCGGCGAACCGTCCGCCCCACATGGCATTGGAGTCCTGATCCTTGCGGCCCGTAATCGCCTGTCTCCCGGCCCTGTTGACCGTCCTCGCGCTCTCCGGCTGCGATAGGCAAAAGGCCGACCCCCCGCAAGGCGCGGCACCCGAGGCCGCGAATGAAGCCGGCAATCAGGCGGCGGCGCACTATCCGACCGGACGGCTCGACCGCAGCCACGCGGGTGCCGTCGCGCCCTCGGTTCGCTTCGAGGACCCCGAGGGGCGCCCGGTCACGCTCGCTTCGTTCCGCGGCAAGCCTTTGCTGGTCAATTTCTGGGCAACTTGGTGCGGCCCCTGCATCGTCGAGATGCCGGCGCTCGATCGGCTGGCGGCGCGCGAGGGCGAAACCGTGACCGTGCTTGCAATCAGCCAGGATTCGGGGGGACGGCAGTTGGTCGAGGACTTTTTCGGCCGGCGCAGCTTCCAGCGACTCGAACCCTATCTCGACGCCGAAATGCGGATGATGACCGCGCTCCAGCTCGACACGCTCCCCACCACCATCCTCTACGACGCCGAGGGGCGCGAGGTCTGGCGGATGACCGGCATGGCCGAATGGGAAGGCGAGCGCGCCGCTAGATTGCTGACCGAGGCCGAGGGCGGCTGAAGACCCGCCCGTCGATCGCCGCGAGGCCGAGGCCGATCAGCGCCATGCCCGCGAAATGGCGCGGCTCCAGCCGTTCCCCGAGGATCATCGCGCCCAGCATGATCGCGGTCACCGGGATCAGGAAGGTAACGAGCAACGAGTTGGTCGCGCCGGCCGAGGCGAGCAGGCGGAAATAGAGCACATAGGCGAAGCTGGTGCAGACGAGCGCGAGCCCGATCAAAGCCGCCCAGGCTTCGGGCGCGGGCGGGCTCGCCAGCCAGGGCGGCTCGAAGATCAGGACCAAGGGCAAGAGGACGATGGCGGCGGCGGTGAGCTGGCCGGTCGAAACCGCGAGCGGCGGCACGCCCATCGTCCGGAAGCGGCGCGCGTAAACGCCGGCGAGCGCGTAGCACAAGGTCGCGCCGAGGCATTCGAGCTGGGCGATCAGATCGGCGCCGATCTCCTTCAGGAAACCCGCACCGATCATCACCGCGACGCCGGCGAAGCCCAGGATCACCCCGGCCACCTTGGCGGGGGTCGCCTTTTCGTCGGCCGTGAAGAGATGCGCGACGATCACGCCCCAGATCGGCGTGGTCGCGTTGAGGATCGAGGCGAGCCCGCCGGTGATCTCCCGCTGCGCCCAGACGAAGAGGACGAACGGGATGACGTTGTTGAGCAAGGCGAGGATCAGGAAGGCTAGAGCCGCGCCCGGCGGCATCGCCAGCCGTTCGCGCCGCAGCGCCAGATAGGCCCAGAGCGCCCCCGCTCCGATCGCGACTCGGATCAGCACGAGCGTGAACGGCGCGACCGTCGGGAGCGCGATTTCGATGAAGAAGAACGAACCGCCCCAGATCACCGAGAGCAACAGCAGGATCGCCCAGTCCTGTCCGTTCATCCTGATCTGCTGCGTCGCCATCGCGCCGCCATAGCGGCTCCGCGCGCCGCGGCGTCACAAAACCTGCGGTCAAACGGATAAGGCCGCCTTATCGGCGCCTAGTCTCGGAGCAGCTCGTTGATCCCGGTCTTGGAGCGCGTCTTGGCGTCCACCCGTTTGACGATCACCGCGCAGGCGAGGCTCGGGCCGCCGTCCTTGGCGGGGAGCGTGCCGGGGACGACCACCGCATAAGCCGGGACGCGGCCGTAGATCACCTCGCCGGTGGCGCGATCAACGATCTTGGTGGAGGCGCCGATGAAGACGCCCATCGAAATCACGGCACCCTGCTCGACCACCACGCCCTCGGCGACCTCCGAGCGGGCGCCGATGAAGCAATCGTCCTCGATGATCACCGGCCCGGCCTGGAGCGGTTCGAGCACGCCGCCGATCCCGGTGCCGCCGGAGATATGGACGTTGCGGCCGATCTGCGCGCAGCTGCCGACCGTCGCCCAGGTATCGATCATCGTCGCCTCGCCGACATAGGCGCCGATATTGACGAAACTCGGCATCAGCACGGCATTTTCCGCGACGAAGGCGCCGCGCCGGACGATCGCGCCGGGGACGGCGCGGAAGCCCGCCCGGCCGAATTCCTCGCGCGACCAGCCGGCGAATTTGGAAGGCACCTTGTCCCACCAGGGGGCGCCGCCCGGCCCGCCGGGAATCGCCTCCATCGGGTTCAGCCGGAAGGAAAGCAGCACTGCTTTCTTCAGCCATTGATTCACGGTCCAACCGTCGGTGCCCTTTTCGGCGACGCGCGCTTCACCCGAATCGAGCAGGCGGATCGCTTCCCCGACCGCGTCGCGGACCTCGCCCTTCGTGCCGGTGCCGAGCCCGTCGCGCGCCTCCCAGGCGCCGTCGATGACCTGCTGCAGCGCTGCCGTCATGCCACTTCCTCTTCCAAGACTTCGTTCAGCCAGAAGGCGATATCGGCCGTCCTGTAATCGACAAAGTCCGGCGTGGCGACCGCGCGGGCCTCAGGCCCCTGCTCCGAGCCGTTATCCACCCACAAGGTCGCCATGCCGATCGCCTTCGCCGGTGCCAGGTTGCGCGCCATGTCGTCGGCGAAGAGGGCGCGCGCCGGATCGATGCCGTGCCGCGCGCAGATCGCCGCATAGCCGGAAGGGTCGGGCTTCGGCACATAGGCCATAGCGTGGATGTCGTGCATCCCGTCGAAGGCATTGGCGAGGCCGAGCCGGTCAAGCACGCGCCGGGCATAATCCTCGCTGGCGTTGGTGAAGACGAACTTGCGACCCGGCAGCGCATCGAGCGCCGCGACCAGCGCCGGATCGGCCGCGAGCCGGGCGAGGTCGATGTCGTGGACGAACTCCAGAAATTCGTGCGGGTCGGTGCCGTGCTCGGCCATCAGCCCGGACAAAGTGGTGCCGTGTTGGTGGAAATAGCCCTTCTGGATCCGCCGCGCCTCGATGGCGTCCACGTTCAGCAGGCGCTGGATATAATCGCACATCTTGAGGTCGATCAGCTCGAACAGGTTGCAGCTGTGCGGATAGAGGCTGTTGTCGAGATCGAATATCCACGCCTCGATGTGCGAAAGGCCGGCGCGCATCGGAGGGGACATCAGACGGTGAAGCTCTCGCCGCAGCCGCAGGCGCCCTTGGCGTTGGGATTTTCGAAGACGAAGCCGGCGGCGAAATCGTCCTCCACCCAATCCATCGTCGAGCCGACCAGGTAGAGGACCGAGGCGCCGTCGATGTAGAAGGCGCCGCCCGGCGTCTCGATCTTCTCGTCGAAGCCCTGCTCCCCGGTGACGTAATCGACCGAATAGGCAAGGCCTGAGCAGCCGCGGCGCGGGGTCGACAGCTTGACGCCGATCGCACCCTCCGGCGCGCGCGACATTAAATCGGCGATCCGCGCTTCGGCGGCGGGCGTCAGCGTGACGGCGGCGGGGCGGGTGCGGGTCGTGGTCATAGCATTCCCAATTCTAGGCGGGCCTCGTCCGACATTTTCTGCGGGTCCCAGGGCGGATCCCAGACCAGTTCCACCTCGGCATCGCCGATGCCGGGCACCGCGCCGACCCGAAGCTCGACCTCGCCCGGCATGGATTCGGCGACGGGGCAGTGCGGCGTGGTCAGCGTCATCTTGACCTTCGCATGATGTTCGGGGGTGATCTCGACATCGTAGATCAGGCCGAGATCGTAGATGTTGACCGGGATTTCGGGATCGTAAATGTCCTTGAGCGCATCGATCACCGCTTCGTAGAGATCGCCGCCCGACTCCGCCTCCGATGCCTCGGCCGGCTTTTGCGCCAGGAAGCCTTCGAGATAGTCGCGCTTGCGTTCGAAGCCCTCACGCACGTCAGCGACTCGCGCCTTGGGCGGCGGCGTCACCGCCGCCACCTCCTCGGTCTCGATCTTGCGCTCCTCGTTCACCCAAAGATCCTCGTCACCCGCTCGATGCCGCGCACCAGCGCCTCGACATCCTGTTTGCCGTTATAAACGCCGAAGCTCGCCCGCGCCGTCGCGTCCACGCCCAAGGCCGCCATCAGCGGCTGGGCACAATGATGCCCGGCCCGGATCGCGACCTGGGCCTCGTCCAATATGGTGCCGATGTCGTGCGGATGCACCCCCTCGACGACGAAGCTGACGATACCGGCGCTGTCCTCCGGCCCGAACAGGCGGACCGAATTGGTGGCGGAAAGCGCGTCGCGCGCGGCGCGGACCAAGGCCGCTTCGTGCGCCGCAATGGCGTCGAGACCGATGCCATCGACATAGTCGATCGCGGCGTGGAGCCCGATCACGCCGACCACGTGCGGCGTCCCCGGCTCGAAGCGCGCCGGCGGCGGCAGGAAAGTGGTCTTTTCGAACGTCACCTTGTCGATCATGGCGCCGCCACCCTGCCATGGCGGCATCGCGTCAAGCAGGTCACTCCGGCCCCAGAGCACGCCGATCCCCGTCGGCCCGTAGAGCTTGTGGCCGGAGAAGACGTAGAAATCGCAATCGAGGTCCGACACGTCCACCGGCATGCGCGGCACCGCCTGGCACCCGTCGAGCAGCAGCTTGGCGCCGACCGAATGGGCGATCGCCGCCGCGCGTTTGGCGTCCAGCACCGAGCCCAGCACGTTCGAGACATGGGCGAGCGCGGCCAGTTTGTGCTCGGGCCGGATCATCGCGGCCATGGCGTCGAGATCGATCCGGTGATCCTCGGTCAGCGGTATGACGTCGACCTGTGCGCCGGCCATCTGCCAGGGGACGATGTTGCTGTGATGCTCGAGCGTCGAGAGCAGGACGCGGTCGCCGGGCTTCAGATTGTCGCGGCCCCAGCTTTGCGCGACCAGGTTGATCCCTTCGGTCGCGCCGCGCACGAAGACGATCTCCTCCGCCTTCGCGTTGATGAAGCGCGCGACCCGGGCCCGGCTGGCCTCGAAAGCCAGGGTCATGTCGGCCGAGCGCTGGTAGACGCCGCGATGCACGGTCGCATAGCTTTCGGCATAGCCGCGCGTGATCGCGTCGATCACGGCCTGTGGCTTCTGCGCGGTGGCGGCGCTGTCGAGATAGGCCCAGCCTTCGGGGATCGCCGGGAAGTCGGCGCGCCAGTCCAGGGGCCGGGTGGAAACGGCATCCATCAGGCGAACCAGCCTTCGGCGTCTTCATAGAAGGTCGCGCGCACCGCCTCTTCGCCGATCCGGTCGAGCGCGTCGGCGACGAAGGCGCGGGTCAGCAGGCCCTTGGCTTCGTCGGGCGAGATGCCCCGGCTTTCGAGGTAGAAGAGCGCGGCTCGGTCCAGCTCGCCGACCGTGGCGCCGTGCGCGCACTTGACGTCGTCGGCGAAGATTTCGAGCTCGGGCTTGGCGTTGATCGTTGCGGAGCGGGCGAGCAGCAGGCCCTTGAGGCTCTGCTCGCCATCGGTCTTCTGCGCATCGCGCGCGACCTCGACCCGCGCGGCGACCGAGCAGGCCGCGCGATCATCGGCGACCGAGCGCCAGAGCTGGCGGCTGGTGCCGTTCGCGACGGCATGGCGAACGACGAGATTGGCGTCATGCCGCTGGCGCCCGCGCGCGAGCAGTGCGCCGGAGACTTCGGCAAAGGCCCCCTCGCCGTCCAGAATGATCTCACCGTCGAGGCGCGTATCGCGGCCACCCGCGGCGATCGTCGCGGCGATGAAGCTGGCGCCTTCGCCCAGCGCAGCGTGATCGGTCAGGCTGACGAAGCCGCTCTCGCCAAGAATCCGGCGATTGAGCATCAGCCGCGCACCCTTGCCGAGCGTCACCCCGGTCAGCCGGTTGCTCCACCCGTCCCCGACGAAGCTCTCGACGATCGAAGCCTGCGCGTCGTCGGCGAGTTCGATCCAGGCGGCGAGATGATCGGCCGCGCCGGTCGAGACATGGACGATCTGAACCAGCCCCGGCGGCGAATGATCGCGCTCGAGGCGAAGCGACCAGCCCCTCTTGCCGGCCAGTTTGCCCAGCGGGTGGCCGGTTCCAACCGGCACATCGCCGACCTCTATAGAGCCGAGGACGCTGCGGCTTTCGTCGAGCTTGCCATCCACGAACAACAGCCGCGCGTCCTCGTGCTCCGCATCGACCCAAGGCAAATCGTCCGGAACCCGCCCCGACGGTTGCCCCTCCG
>DATINU010000189.1:0-4911 GCA_035473955.1 Allosphingosinicella sp. | reverse complement strand
GCATGTACGGCGCGCGCGGCGGCGGCATCTCGGAGCGCGACGGCGTCGCGCATCGCATCACGATCATAGAGGGCACGCTCGGCAAGGCCTTCGGGGTGATGGGCGGCTATATCTCCGCCGATCGCGACATCGTCGATGTCGTGCGCAGCTATGCACCGGGCTTCATCTTCACCACCTCGCTCTCGCCCGTGCTGGTCGCCGGCGCGCTCGCCAGCGTGCGGCACCTCAAGGCCTCGAGCGCCGAGCGCGAGGCGCAGCAGGCCCGCGCCGCCCGGCTGAAGGAGATTTTCCGCGAGGCCAGGCTGCCGGTGATGGAGTCGGTGACCCACATCGTGCCGCTGCTGGTGGGCGATCCGGTCACCGCCAAGCGGATCAGCGACATCCTGCTCGCCGAATACGGCATCTACGTGCAGCCGATTAACTACCCGACCGTGCCGCGCGGCACCGAACGGTTGCGCTTCACCCCCGGCCCGGCCCATTCGGAAGCAATGATGGAAGACCTCGCCAAGGCGCTGGTCGAGATCTGGGACCGGCTGGAGATGCGCTGGGCCGCCTGATGAGGTTAATGGGAGAGATCGCAATGCGCGCCCGCTTCGCCCGATGCGCCCTCGTGGCGGCAATTCTCTGCTCTGGCCTCGCTGCTTGCTACAACCCTGCTTACGGCCCCCGACGCATCGCTCCCCTGACCGGCGCGATCGCGGCCCCAGCCCCAGCCCTGATCGAGCGCATGCCATGACCCACCCGCGCGAAGGCCAGGTGGCGGTCATCTTCCTTTCCGAGAGCACGGGCGTCGACGGCGACGATTATGCCGCCGCCGGCGAGGCGATGGCGAATCTGGTCGCCGAGCAGCCGGGCTTCCTCGGCGTCGATTGGGTCGGCGGCGAGGACGGGCGGGAGATCACCATTTCCTACTGGGCCGACGACGACAGCGCCGCCGGCTGGCGCAAGCATCCCGAGCACACCAGGATTCGCAACGAGGGCCGCGGCCGCTGGCTGAAGCGCTACGACCTGATGGTCGGCACCATCCACCGCGGCCACCAGTGGGAGCGGGGATAGCCGGCGCCCTCGCCTGGCTCCAGCCCGGCCCGAAAAAAAAGCATTTTCCTACAGCACCGGCCTTGCGTCATAGACTGGGGATGGACGATTCGCCCTTCCCTTTCGACCCCGTTCCCCTCCGCTCGCGCCACGACGGGTGGACGCCGGAACGCCAGCGCGGCTTCATCCGCCTGATTGCGCGGGGCCTAAAGCCCGGCCGCGCCGCCGCGCGCCTCGGCATGCGCCGCCAGGGCGCCTACGAATTGCGAGGGCGGCCCGGCGGCGAAAGTTTCGCGGCGGCTTGGGACGCGGCTGCGGAAGCGGCCGCCGGGCGCGCGATCGCCGATCGCTGCGGGCGCAGGCTCTACGCCCGGGCCGTCGAAGGTATTCCGGTGCCGATCCGCTATCGCGGCCGGGTCGTCGCGGTCGAGCGCCGTTACGACAATGTGGCGCTGCTGCGCCTGCTCGGCATGGCCGGCTGGCGCATCGGAAAGCGAGGAATGAAAGGATGAGACTATTTCTGCCCATGGGACCCGCAAACTTTGTCCGCTTCGCGCCCGCCCCGGCTGCAATCGATGGTGGCGAATCCCGGCCGCAGCGCTTAGGGGATGAGCCATGCGGATCGCCATCGCTTCCGATCATGCCGCCCTCGCGCTCAAGGCCGATCTCGTCGCCTGGCTGACGGGCGAGGGCCATGAGGTGAACGACCTCGGGCCGAACGGGATCGAATCGGTCGATTATCCCGATTACGGCTACAAGCTCGCCGAGGAGATCGCCGCCGGACGGGCCGAGCGCGGGATCGCATTGTGCGGCACCGGCATCGGCATTTCGATCGCCTGCAACCGCCATCCCGCCTGCCGTTGCGCGCGCGTGTCCGAGCCGCTCTCCGCCCAGCTGGCGCGCGACCATAATGACGCCAACGTCATCGCGCTCGGCGCCCGCCTGATCGGGATCGAGATGGCGAAGGCGTGCATCACCACCTTCTTCTCGACCGCGTTCGGGGGCGACCGCCATATCCGCCGGGTCGAGAAGCTCTCCCATCCCCATTTCAGCAAGGAAAATGCATGAGCAGCCGCCCGATCAGCGACGTCCAGCCCGACGGCTTCTTCACCGATCGCCTGCGCGCGGCGGACGGCGCGGTCGCCGATGCGGTCGCCGCCGAGCTCGACCGGCAGCAGAACCAGATCGAGCTGATCGCGTCGGAGAATATCGTCAGCCGCGCGGTGCTCGAGGCGCAGGGCTCGGTGCTCACCAACAAATATGCGGAAGGTTATCCGGGGCGGCGTTATTATCAGGGCTGCGCGCCCTCCGACGCGGTCGAAACGCTGGCCATTGAACGGGCCAAGCAGCTGTTCAATTGCGGCTTCGCCAACGTCCAGCCGCATAGCGGCGCACAGGCCAACGGCGCGGTGATGCTGGGGCTGACCAAGCCCGGCGATACGATCCTCGGCATGTCGCTCGATGCCGGCGGCCACCTCACTCACGGCGCCAGGCCCGCAATGTCCGGCAAATGGTTCAACGCGGTCCAGTACGGCGTCCGCGCCGACGATCATCTGATTGATTTCGACGAGGTCGCTCGCCTTGCGAAGGAGCATAAGCCGACGCTCATCATCGCCGGCGGCTCGGCCTATCCGCGCCACATCGATTTCGCCGCCTTCCGCGCGATCGCCGACGAAGTGGGCGCGATCTTCATGTGCGACATGGCCCATTTCGCCGGGCTGGTGGCGGCGGGCGAGCACCCCACCCCGTTCGGCCATGCCCATGTCGTCACCACCACCACCCACAAGACCTTGCGCGGGCCGCGCGGAGGCATGGTGCTGACGGATGACGAGGCGATCGCCAAGAAGATCAACTCCGCGGTTTTCCCGGGCCTGCAGGGCGGCCCGCTCATGCACGTCATCGCCGCCAAGGCCGTCGCGTTCGGCGAGGCGCTGCAGCCCGGTTTCAAGAGCTATGCGCAGGCGGTGATCGCCAATGCCAAGGCGCTTGCCGGTCGCCTCAAGGAGCGCGGCGCCGATCTGGTCTCGGGCGGCACCGACACCCATCTCGCCCTCGTCGACCTCCGGCCCATCGGCGTCACCGGCAAGGATGCGGACGAGGCGCTGGAGCGCGCCGCGATCACCTGCAACAAGAACGGCGTCCCCTTCGATCCGCTGCCGCCGGTCAAGACCAGCGGCATCCGCGTCGGCTCGCCCGCCGGCACGACGCGCGGCTTCGGCGTCGCCGAGTTCCGCGACATCGCCGACATGGTCGCCGACGTGCTCGAAGGCCTCGGCGCCAATGGCGAGGAAGGCAATAATACGGTCGAGGCGGATGTGAAGGTACGCGTGCGCGCTCTGTGCGCGAGATTCCCGATCTATTCGGAGCAATGAGTGCGCTGCCCCTTTTGCGCCCATGAAAACAGCCAGGTGAAGGACAGCCGTCCCACCGAGGACGGCGCCGCCATACGCCGCCGCCGCCAGTGCGAGGATTGCGGCGCGCGCTTCACCACGTTCGAGCGGATCCAGCTGCGCGAGCTCACCGTCGTCAAATCCGAGAATCGCCGCGAACCGTTCGAGCGCAGCAAGCTCGAGCGCTCGATCGAGATCGCCTGCCGCAAGCGCCCCGTCCCGCCCGAGCGGATCGAGCGCCTGGCGTCCTCGATCCAGCGCCAGATCGAAACCTCCGGCGAAAGCGAAATGCCGTCGAGCCGGATCGGCCAGATGGTGATGGAGGGCCTCAAGGCGCTCGATCCGGTCGCCTATATCCGCTTCGCTTCCGTCTATAAGGATTTCCGCGAGGCCAAGGATTTCGAGGATTTCGCCGGGACGGTTTCGGAGGCTGGGAAAGAGTGACCGGTCAACCGCCGGCGATCGTTCTGGTCCGCCCTCAACTCGGCGAGAATATCGGCAAGGCGGCGCGGGCGATGCTCAATTTCGGGCTGACCGATTTGCGCCTCGTCGCCCCGCGCGACGGCTGGCCCAATCCCTCGGCGGGGCCCGCGGCTTCGGGCGCCGATGTCGTGCTCGAACAAGCGCGCGTGTTCGATACGGTCGCCGAGGCGATCGCCGATTGTCCGTTCGCCTATGCCACCACCGTGCGCAAGCGCGGATTGGTGGTACCGGTCATCTCCCCGGAGGAAGCGGGCCGCGAAATCCATGCCAATCAGGGCGCTTCGGCGATCCTGTTCGGCGCCGAACGATCGGGGCTGGAGACCGACGAGGCGGCGCTGGCGGGCAAGATCGTGACCGTGCCGGTCAATCCCGACTTCCGCTCGTTGAACCTCGCCCAGGCCGTGATCCTGATCGCCTACGAATGGTCGAAGCACCAAATGCTCGCCGTCCCGACCGAGGGCGGTCCGGCCGAAGCGCCGGCGCCGCATGCGCATCTCGAGGGCCTGATTCAGCAGCTCTATGGCGCGCTCGAGGCGGCCGACTATTTCCATCCCCCCGACCGCACGCCGGCGACGAAGAATACGCTCCGCACGATTCTCACCAAGGCCGGCTGGACGATCCGCGAAGTGCAGGCCCTGCGCGGCATCGTTCGGGCGCTTGCCGAGGGGCGGCGGTCGCCCGATGCTTGACTTTTCGCGCATTTCGGTGCTGATTCAACCGGTAAGTCGAGAGTAGCAGGCCATGAAGAATCTCGCCCTTTTCGTCATGACGAGGGTGACGGCAGTCGGCGCCGCGCAATTCGCCGATGCGCGCGAGCCGCGCGCCAAGAGCACCTACAATCCCGAGCAGATCGTCTGCTCGCGCGACCGGGAGACCGGCTCCCGGGTGATCGGGCGGCGCGTCTGCATGCCGGCGCGGGACTGGGAGCGTTTCCACCGCGAGCAACGCCAGGCGATCGATCGCGTGCAGACCAACCGCGTCCACCCGCAGGGTTGATGAAAGC
>DATINU010000188.1:0-6157 GCA_035473955.1 Allosphingosinicella sp. | reverse complement strand
GCCAGGCGGCCGTCAGCCTCGCCCCACAAGGCATCGACCTTGGCGGCCAGCGCCTCGGCCCCGTAACGCCCGCCATTCTCGCCATCCAGGCCGACGAAATCGGTGTCGCAGAAATTGCACTGGGCAGCCGCCCGGTCCTCTTCCCGCCCCGTCCAGAGATTGCAGCCGGCGAAGCGCAGGAAGACGGCCCGCCGCCCGGCCTGCATTCCCTCTCCCTGCAGGGTCAGGAAGATTTCCTTGACCGCGTAGCTCATGGCGCGGCTGCGTAGCGGGTGGGATCGGCGATACCCGCCTCGGCGAACCCCCTGGCGCGCAGGCGGCAGGAATCGCAGAGACCGCAATGCTTGCCTTCCGGCGCCGGATCGTAGCAGGACCAGCTCATCCCCGCGTCGAGCCCGAACCGCGCCGCCTCGCGGACGATGTCGGCCTTGCTCAGGTCGATCAGCGGCGTCCGCACGCGGAAGCTGTCGCCCTCGACGCCGGCTTTGGTGCCGAGGTTGGCCATCGCCTCGAACGCGCGGACGAACTCCGGACGGCAATCGGGATAGCCCGAATAATCGAGCGCGTTGACGCCGATGAAGAGATCGCGCGCGCCGACCGCCTCGGCCCAGCCCAGGCAGAGCGAGAGGAAGATGGTGTTGCGCGCCGGCACATAGGTGACGGGAATTGCGCCCTCCTCCACCCCGCCCTTCGGCACCGCGATATCGCCGGTCAGCGCCGAGCCGCCGAAACGGCTGAGATCGAGCGGCAGTACGAGATGGCGCTCGGCGCCCAGCGCGGCTGAGATTCTGTGCGCCGCGTCGAGCTCGACCCGGTGACGCTGGTTGTAATCCACGGTGAGCGCGAACAGCCGGAACCCGTCTTCCCGCGCGCGCGCGGCGGTGACCATGGAATCGAGGCCTCCGGAAAGAAGGACGATGGCGGCGGGCGCGGGCATGATAGGGCGCGGCTAATCCCGAAGGCGCGGCCATGCAAGCGGCGCAAAAAAGGATGGGCCGCTCCCGAAGGAGCGGCCCAGTTCCAGGCTCTCGAAGCCTGCTAGGGAGGAAAGCGTGCCGCTCGCGGCACATCCCCCCTATAATATGGCGATGGTAAACAGGCCGTTAACGCTGTTTTTTCAACAAGCGCCGATGCGCCGCGCCACGGCCCGCATCGAGAACGGGGCGCCGCGATCGAGGCCCTGGCTGTCGATCTGGATCAGGCGCGGCGTTTCGAAGCGGATCTCGGTGCGGCCGCGGCCGACGCCGGGGCAGGAATAGCTCACCGTCATGCTGTGCGCGTCCGCGCCGACCACGTCGTGCGTGCAATTGACCCCGCGATGATAGGGCTGGGTGAGCTGGATCGGATTGCCGAGGCAAATGGCGGCGAGCCGCGTATTGCTCGGCCCGCGCAATTCCCACTGGCCGGCTTCGAGCCGCGACAGCATCGACGAATCCTGGCTCAGCACTGGCACTGCGCAGACGAGGGCAAGGCCGGCAATTCCGTAACGCGTCACTTCATGCACTCCCGAAGACGCAAATACGTTGCGCAGCCTTAACAGTCGCTGAGGAATGCAGCATAATTGCGGCACCGCAACGACCGCGCCGTGTCAGCCCTCGAGGTCGTCGAGCCTGATCGGAAAGACCCGCGAGCAAAATTCGCAATCGACGTTGATGAAGCCGTCGTCGTCGACCATGTCGGCCTGCTCCTCGGGCGCGAAGCGGGCGATCACGCCGCGCACATAATCGGCGGTGCAGCGGCAGCCCCTGGCGAGCGGCACGGTGGAGAACACGCGCACCTCTTCCTCGTGGAACAGCCGCCAGAGCGGGGTTTCGAGCGGCAGCGCCGGATCGGCAAGCTCGTCCGCCCGCACGGTCGAGCCCAGGGCCAGCACATGCTCCCATTCCGGCCGGTCCACGCGGGCGTGCAGCCGTTCGCGCCCCTCCTCGCCCTCGGGCAGATGCTGGAGCATCAGCCCGCCCGCGACCTGGCCGTCGGCGCCGACCGCGAGCCGGATCAGGCTCGGGATCTGCTCTGACTGCGCGAAGTAATTCTCGACCGCTTCGGCCAGACTCCCGCCCTCCAGCGGCACGATCCCCTGATAGCGCTCGTTCGACGCGGCCTGATCGAAGGTGATCGCCAGATAGCCCTTGCCGAACAAAGAGAAGAGCGAGGGCGCCGCGGGCTGCTCGGCGAGCCGCTCGGCATCGAAGCGGACATAGCCGCGCAGCTCGCCGCCGCGATAATCGGCGACCAGGAGGCCGACCACCCCAGCTTCGGTCTGCGCCTGCAGGGTCAGCTGCCCGCCCGCATCCTTGAGAGTCGCCCCGAGCAAGGCGGTCAGCGCCAGCGCCTCGGCCAAAATCCGCGCGATCGGGGCCGGATAATCGTGCGCCGAGAGCACCTCGCCCAGCGCCGGCCCGAGCCGCACCAGGCGCCCGCGCGCATGCCGCTCCGGCAGCGCGAAGCCGATCGCCGCGTCGAGCGCGGTCTCGGGAGTGTCGGAGTCTGCAGCCATTGCCGCCATGTGGCGAGCCGCCGCCCGCCGGTCAATGCACGGCGCCCGCCGATGATCGCGCTTGCGTATTTCGGCTTCGCCGCTTTACACGAATAATACAGCAAGGCAGGCTCGACGCAAACGGGCCGCCGGCAAGTTCAGGGAGAGAGACGTGACGCGCAAAAGCACCTTCATCATCGCCGCCTTGCTTGCCGGGGTCGCCGCGGCGCCGGCGACGCCGTCCCTGGCGCAGCGCGGGCCGGCCGCGGCGAACGCGGTGGCGCCGATCAACTATGTCCGGCGGGTGCTGTCGAACGGCCTCACCGTCTACACGATCCGCGACACGCGCACGGCCAACGTCTCGGTGCAGATGTGGTACAATGTCGGCTCGAAGGACGATCCGGCCGGACGCTCGGGCTTCGCGCACCTCTTCGAGCATATCCTGAGCCGGGTCACCCGCAACATTCCGCCGGGCGAGCTCAGCCGGATCGTCGAGGAGCAGGCCGGCGGCACCCGCAATGCCTCGACCGGCTCCGACACCACCAATTATTTCGAGACCGTCCCCGCCAACCAGGTCGAGGCGATGTTATGGGCGCATGCCGAGCGGATGGGCCGCTCGGTGCTCGACCAGTCGGTGTTCGAGGCGGAGCGGAGCATCGTCAAGGAGGAGATGCGCCAGCGCGTCCTTTCCCAGCCTTATGGCCGGCTGCAGCGTTATTATTCGTTCGACACCGGCTTCACCGGCCATCCCTATCGCCGCTCCGGGATCGGCACGATGGCCGATCTCGACGCCGCGAGCCTCGAGGACGCCCGCGCCTTCCACGCCAATTTCTACCGGCCCGACAACGCCACTTTGATCGTCTCCGGCAATTTCGATCAGGCCACGCTCGACCGCCTGATCGACCGGCATCTGGGCGCGCTCCCCCGCCCCCGGACGCCGATCCTGCGCGCCCGGATGACCGAGCCGCCGCGCAACGAGCCGCGTACGATCGCCGCCTACGGGCCCAATGTGCCGCTGCCGGCCGTGGTCTTCACCTGGCAGCGCCCGCGCCTCAACCATCCCGATTCCGCCGCGCTGGCGGTGATCGACAAGATCCTTTCGGGCGGCCAGTCTTCCCGCCTCTACCGCACGCTCGTCTACGAGCGGCAGCTGGCCGCCAATGCCGGCTCGTTCGATTTCGGCTTCGAGGATGCCGGCATCTTCGCGGTCCAGGCGACGGTCGCCACCGGCCGGAATATCGACGAGGCCGAGGCCGCGCTCGCCGCCGAAGTCGCGCGGCTGCGCGATCAGCCGGTCAGCGCGGCGGAGCTCGAGGAAGCCCGCAACGAGATCGTCTCCGAAACCCTGTTCCAGCGCGAGACCCCCGAAGGCCGCGCCTTCGAGATCGGCGGGTCGGTCACCACCGCCAACGATCCGCGCTGGCAGGACCGGCTGCTCGCCGGCGTCCGGCGGGTCACCGCCGCCGACGTGCAGCGCGTCGCCCGCCTTTATTTCGCCGACAACAAGCGCGTCTCGCTCCGCTATCTGGACGAGGCGCAGCGCCCGGCCGGCCAGGCGGCCTACGATCCGTCCGCGCAGGCCACCGATCCCGCGCTCGGCCGCTCCTTCCCGCCCGACACGGCGACGCCCAACCAGCTCGCCCCCGAAGGCGAGCGCGTCGCCCCGCCCGCGCCCGGCGCGCCGCAGCCGTTCAGCGCGCCCGCCTTCGCCGAGCGGCGGCTGGGCAACGGCATGCGCGTCGTCGTCGCCCGCTCGACCGACGTGCCGATCGCCTCGCTCCAGCTGGTCTTCGGCGGCGGCACCGCGGCCGATCCCGCCGGCCGCCCCGGCGTCGCCAGCATGATGACCAATCTCTCCGACAACGGCGCCGGCGGCATGACCGCGCCGCAGATCGCGGCCCGGATCGAATCGCTCGGCGCGAATTTCGGCACCAATGTCGGCACCGACAGCAGCAGCGCCTTCATTGCCGCGCCGACCGCGAACATCGAAGCGGCGGGCGCCCTGCTCGCCCAGGTGATCCGCGCGCCGGCCTTCGCCGCGGCCGAGCTGGAGCGCGAGCGCCGCCGCTCGCTCGATCAGCTCCGGGTCGCGATGCGCGATCCCTCCTTCGTCGCCCAGCGCGTCGCCTTCCGCGCCGTCTACGGCGATGCGCCCTACGGCTCGCCCGCGGGCGGGACGCCGGCCTCGCTCGCCGCGCTGACCCGGGAGGACCTCGTCGCCTATCACCACGCCTGGTGGCGCCCGGACAATGCCACGCTCGTCATCACCGGCTCGCTGGACGCCGAAGCCGGCTTCGCGCTCGCCGAGCGGCTGTTCGGGCAATGGGCGGCGCCCGCCGAAGCGATGCCCACCCTGCCGGCGAACCGCGCCGGCCCGTCGCCCGCGCCGCGGGTGATCGTGATCGACAATCCCGCCTCCGATCAGGCGGCGGTCACGGTCGTGATGCGCGGCATCGCGCGCAGCGATCCGGATTATTTCCCGCTCGTCGTGGCCAATTCGGCGCTGGGCGGCTCCTCGACCGCGCGCCTCTTCCAGGAGGTCCGCGTCCGCCGCGCGCTCAGCTACGGCGCGAATTCCAGCCTGCCCTCCTATCGCGACGAGGGTGTGCTGGTCGCGCTTGCCCAGACCCGCAACAATGCCGCGCCGGAGGTCGTCCAGGTGATGGCGGCGGAAATCCGCCGGATGCGCGAGGAGCCGATCCCCGAAGACGTGCTGACCAAGCGGCGCACCCTGCTGATCGGCAGCTTCGGCCGCCAGATGGAGACCACCGCCGGCCTCAGCCAGTTCCTCTCCACGCTCGCCGTCCAGGGCATGGAGATGAGCGAATATGCGCGCTATATCCCGAACCTGCAGGCGGTGACGGCAAGCCAGATCACCGCCTCGGTGGCGGCCGAGGTCGATCCTGCGCAGGCCAGCATCATCGTCGTCGGCCGCGCCAGCGAGTTCCTCGAGGCGCTGCGGGCGCAGCATCCGAACGTCGAGGTGATCCCGATCGGCGAGCTCGACTTCGGCAGCGCGGCGCTCAGGGGAGCGGCGGCGACCCGGTAGTGAGAGGGTGGAGGGCCGCGATCGCGCGGTTGCGAATGGCCGCGCGCCGTGAAATGATCGGCCGATGCTCTTCCTCTCGGTGCTGCTTGTCGCGAGCCAGCCCCTTCCGCCCGCGGACGGGGCCGGGCTCGGGCGGACCGCCTGGATCGTCGCGACGGTCGGGCATTCGGAATGGTGCCCGGCCGGCAACGTGCGGTTGGATCTCAGCACCGGCCGCTATCGATTCACGGCCGGGGTACGCCGGCCCGCCTGCACAGACGAAAGCCTGGAGCGCCCGGTGCGGGTCGGGACGCTAGGCGCGGGACCTCTCGCGACGATCCGCGCCGCTTTCCTGCGTGTGCTTGACGAGGATGTAATGGACTCCGCCTGCCGGGATGGCAGCCCTCAGGATCATGTCGTTATCAGCAACGGCGGCACCCCGGTCCTCGTGCTGACGACCGGCGCGCTGACTGTCTCCACCCCCGACGATTTGACCTGCTGGAGCCCCGCCGCGAACGCCCTGCACGACACGCTGGAACGCACCTTCCCCGGAAATCCGCGTTAGGGCACCCGGTCACGGACATTTACTCAGAAACGCGATCTGTCAGGATCGCGCCATGTCCGCCGTTCCCGAGACGCGCCGCCAGTTGCGG
>DATINU010000187.1:0-2194 GCA_035473955.1 Allosphingosinicella sp. | reverse complement strand
TCACGCCCGCCAGGACGAGCGCGAGGAGGATCTTCGCCATCAGTTTGCCATCGCCGCCTGCCGCGCCGGCTCGACGCCGCCCGCCTCGGGCAGCGCGAAGCCCGCGATCATCTCGCGCAGCTCCTGCCGCGCGGCGACATGGCTCAAACCCACATCCTCGATCTCGTTGAGGTCGAGCAAGGTAAGCCCCTTCGGGAAAAGCTCGCGGTAGATCACCCGCTCGCCCAGCCCGGGAATGATCCGGAAGCCGACCCGGCGCGACAACTCGCCGAGCGCCTCGCCGACCCGGCGCATGTTGCGCGCCTCGATATGCTGCATCCGGTTCCGAAGCACGACCCAATCGACGCTGGCGCCCTGCGTCTTCGCCCGCTGCGTGCGGCTGTTCCAGACCAGCTCGGCATAGAAGCTCGGCCGGCGCACCTTGTAGGTTTCGGGATCGACCTCGCCGATCAGGTCGAGGTCGACGAAGCTGTCGTTGATCGGCGTTACCAGCGTGTCGGCGCGGACCATCGCCGCACGGGCATAAGCGTCGTCGCGGCCCGGCGTATCGATGATCACGATCTCCGCATCGCCCGCGATCCGCGCGATCGCCTCGGCGACGCTCTCGCCGTCGGCCGGATCGAAGGTCGCGTGGACCGGCATCGGCAGCGCCGCGCCGGTCCGCTGCATCGTGGCCGCGCGATTGTCGAGATAGCGCCCCAAGGTGCGTTGCCGCGTGTCGAGATCGAGCGCCGCCACCTTGCGCCCCTGCGCCGCCAGCGCGACCGCGCTGTGCACCGCGGTGGTGGATTTGCCGGTGCCGCCCTTTTCGTTGGCGAAGGTGATGACGTGCGGCACTGAGGAAACGCTCCGGACTCTTGATCAATGCTGGCGCGGCCCGCTAGGGGGCCGCCTCCCAGTCTCTATCGGAGCCCAATGGGCGGTGCAAATCATCCGTGATCTCGAAGCGCTGAGCGCCGCCGTCGCCGAATTGCGGGCGGACGGCGGTACGATCGCCTTCGTTCCCACGATGGGCGCGCTCCACGCGGGCCACATGGCCTTGGTCGCCGAGGCGAAGCTGCGCGCGAACCATGTCGTCGCCTCGATCTTCGTCAATCCCACCCAGTTCGGCGCCAACGAGGATCTCTCCGCCTACCCCCGCCGCGAGGCCGGCGACGCGGCGATGCTCGACGAGGCCGGCGTCGCCATCCTCTGGGCGCCCGAGGTCGAAACCATGTACCCGGACGGCCCGCAGGCAACGCTCAAGGCCGGCAGCGCGGCCGAAGGCCTGGACGGCGCCGCCCGTCCCGGCCATTTCGACGGGGTCGTCACCATCGTCGCGCGCCTCTTCGATCAGGTGAAGCCCGATCTCGCCGTCTTCGGCGAGAAGGATTACCAGCAGCTCGCCGTGATCCGGCAAATGGTCGCGGCCGAAAAGCGTGTCGTCGAGATCGTCGGCGTGCCGACCCAGCGCGACGCCGACGGCCTCGCTCTGTCCTCGCGCAACGCCTATCTGTCGGACGAGGAGCGCACCGCCGCCCGCGCGCTCCCCCGCGCGCTCGGCGAGGCGGCGCAGGCCATGATCGACGGCGCCGATGTCGCGGAAACCCTGGAAAAAGCCCGCGCCCGGCTCGCGGCCGCCGGCTTCGATCCGATCGATTACGTCGCTCTGCACGATGCCGAAACGCTGGTGCCGATGGCCGCGCTTGATCGCCCGGCCCGCCTGCTCGCCGCCGCGAAGCTCGGCCGCACCCGCCTCATCGACAACCTCCCGGTGACGCCCGCTTTAAGTTAGTAATCGCGGCGTTAACCATTTGTTTGGAGATGCCGGACCAGAAACGCCCCCAACGGACGAACAAGGGGTGTTGAAAATGGCGCACAGTCTGAAGACGCAGATGTTCCTGGTCGAAACCCGGATCGCCGATGCGGTGCAGGGGGATATCCAGGCGCTTTACGAGCTTGGCGTCGCTTATTCGACCGGCAGCGGCGGGGTCGAAATCGACTGCATCGAAGCCCATAAATGGTTCAATCTCGCCGCGCTCAACGGCAGCGCGCTCGCCCAGGAGGCCCGCGCCGACATCGCCGAGGACATGACCGCCCGCGAGATCGCCGCAGCGCAACGCCAGGCCCGCGCCTGGCTCGCCGATCTGGCCAGCCAATCACGGGCGGCCTGAACTTCTCGCTCAGCAGATCATAACTCCCCTCCCCGGAGGGG
>DATINU010000186.1:0-4506 GCA_035473955.1 Allosphingosinicella sp. | reverse complement strand
CCGATCGTGATCGGTGCGCTGGCGCTGCTGGGGGCCAATTTCGTGCTGGGCGGCCTGTGCTATTGGCTGCTCAGGACGGGGTGGAAGATCAAGTCGTGACACTCCAGGAAGCCCTCGCCCGGCTCGAAGCGCTCGGCTCCGAAAAGATGCGCGCGCAGAATGTCAGGCATGGCGTGACGGGCGATCAGTACGGCGTGAAGCTGGGGGACCTCCGCAAGGTCGCGAAGGAGATCGGCGCGGATCATGCCTTGGCGCTGGCGCTTTGGGCGACGGGGGTTCTCGAGGCGCGGCTGCTGGCGATCCTGCTGATCAAGCCGAAGGCGCTTTCGGGCGGTGAGCTGGACGCGATGGTGCGGTCGAACCGGCAGTCGCAGGTGGCGGAATGGCTCGCCTCCTATGTGGTGAAGCCGCATCCGGAGAAGGAAAGGCTGCGGCGGCAGTGGCTGGCGAGCGCCGATCCGGCGGCGGCGCGGGCTGGCTGGGGGCTGACCGCCGCGCGGGTCGAGAAAGACCCGGACGGGCTCGATCTCGACGCATTGCTCGACCGGATCGAAGGCGAGATGCCGGGCGCCGATCCGCTGGCCCAATGGACGATGAACTGGACGCTGGGGACGATCGGGATCCATCACCCCGCCCACCGCGCCCGCGCGCTGGCGATCGGCGAGACGATCGGCCTCTATCGCGATTGGCCGCGATCGCCCGGCTGCATCCCGCCCTTCGTGCCGGTCTGGGTCGAGGCGATGGTGCGGCGGCAGGGCGCTTGAGGGGTCGGTTCATCTCCGTAACAGCTTCGCCGCGCTAGCGAGGGTTCAGGAGCCGCCTGCCCAGGAGATCGCCATGCGCCCGCGCCTTTTCGCCCTTGCCGCCCTCATCGCCGCCGCGCCCGGCGCGGCGCAGATCCCGATCAACGGCGCCGGCAATGCGGGCGGCGGGCGGAGCGCGGCGATGCAGCGCTGGCTCGGCCGTGCCGACGACCGGCCGGACCGGGTCCACAGCCGCCAGCGCAGCGCCGAGCTGGGCGGGCAGATCCGCCAGCTCCGCGACCGGATCGACGATCTGCGCGAAAGCGGCCAGATCAGCCGCGCGGAGGCACGCTCGATGCGCCGCGAGACGCGCCGGGCCGCGCTCTATCACACTCTCTATGGCGGCAACGGCCTTTCGGATTCCGAGGCGGCGGAGTTGCAGAGCCGGATCTACGTCGCCGGGAGCCTGGTGCGCCCGTCGCGGCTGCCCACGGGGCGCTAGAGCCCATTTCGTTCATACAAGTTGCGACAATTATGAACAGAATCTGTCGAGTGCGTTCAGCGCGCTCACATCGCGGGAACCGTAGAAGGGCCCCTGCAATTGTGCAGCCCAAGGAGTAGTCACATGCGTAAGTTGCTTTTTTCCGTCGCCATCGCGACCGCCACGATCGCCGCGGCCGTTCCCGCTGCCGCCAGCGCCCAGGGCTATGGCCATCAGGGCCACGGCAATCAGGGCCAGGGCCAGCAGGGCTGGAACCGCGGCGGGCCTTCGCGGGCCGCGATCAACGATCTGCTCGGCGATCTCAGCCGGGTCGATAACGGCATCGCCCGTTCGGTCCAGCGCCGGATCATCTCGCAGCGCGAGGCCTTCGGCCTTCGCCGCGAGGCCAGCCAGGTCCGCGCCCAGCTGAACCGGGCGAGCCGCAACGGCATCAACAACCGCGAGTTCGCGATGCTGCGCGGCCAGGTCAACCGGCTCGAGACGCGCCTGCGCATCGAACGCCGCGACCGGGACGGCCGACGCGGCTAAGCCAGGCGGATAGCGCGGGGCGACCCGCGCCAGCGAAAAGGGAAGGCGGCTCCTGCGGGGGCCGCCTTCTTCTTATTGGCCGGGCGCCGTCTGGGGCGTCGATGTCTCGGGGAAGCCGCCGAAGGGCGCCTGCTCGCATCGCCCGCTGTGCCTGACCGTGTCCAGAAAGTTAGAATTGCCGATATACCGCCCTGTCCTGCGATCCATGAGGATCAAGACGCCGTCATCCTGCCCGAAGAGTATGGACGTGTCCTCAAACACGATCGCGCTCTCCGAGACCTCGGCCAAGGGCTTGATGGAGGTGCAGGCGTCGACGCAGTAACGCGCCCCTGTCAGATCGACGCGATAGACGATGGTGAAGGGCCGCGGCTGGCTGACCACATGGTCCAGCCGCCGGTGTCGGCGCTCCGTCGTGTATGTCCCCGTGCAGATCAGGTTGAAGGCGACCACGGCCTGAAGGGCGAAGGCGAGCATGCATGTTGTGTATCAGGCGGCGAGGGTGCGCGCGAGCGGCGCCTCGATTGACGATTCTCGCCCTCCTTCTTATAGGCGCATCCGCGTCCCCGCGGGGGGATTCACCGCTTCAGCTGGAGATCGAAATGGCCATCACGCCGCTCATGCCCGTTTATCCGCGCTCGCCGGTCCGGCCGGTGCGCGGGGAGGGGGTCTATCTCTATGGCGAGGGCGGCGAGAAATATCTCGATTTCGCGAGCGGGATCGCGGTGAACCTGCTCGGCCACGGCCATCCGGTGCTGACGAGGGCGATCCAGGAGCAGGCGGCGACCCTGATCCACGTCTCCAACCTCTACGGCAGCCCGCAGGGCGAGGCGTTCGCGCAGCGGCTTTGCGACCTGACCTTCGCCGACACCGTCTTCCTGACCAATTCGGGGGTCGAGGCGGTCGAATGCGCGATCAAGACGGCGCGGCGCTACCACCATCATCACGGGCGCCCCGAGAAGCACGAGCTGATCACCTTCTCCAACGCCTTTCACGGCCGCACGCTCGGCACGATCAGCGCCACCAATCAGCCCAAGATGCGCGACGGCTTCGCGCCGTTGCTGCCGGGCTTTACCGTCGTCGAGTTCGACGATCTCGACGCGGTCAAGGCCGCCATGGGCCCGCACACCGCCGGCTTCCTGCTGGAGCCCGTGCAGGGCGAGGGCGGCATCCGCCCGGCGAGCGACAGCTTCCTGCGCGGCCTGCGCGCCCTCGCCGACGAGCACGATCTGATGCTGGTCCATGACGAGGTGCAGTGCGGCTACGGGCGCACCGGCAAGATGTTCGCCTACGAGCATTACGGGATCGTGCCCGACATCATGGCGGTGGCGAAGGGGATCGGCGGCGGTTTCCCGCTTGGCGCCTGCCTCGCCAGCGAGAAGGCGGCGGCCGGAATGGTGATCGGCACGCATGGCTCCACTTATGGCGGCAACCCGCTCGCCTGCGCGGCCGGCCAGGCCGTGCTCGACGTGATCGCCAATGACGAATTCCTCGCGCACGTGACGCGGATGGGCGAGCGGCTGCGCGGCGCGCTCGAGCAGATGATCCCCAATCACGATCATCTCTTCGAAAGCGTGCGCGGGCTGGGTCTGATGCTGGGCGTGAAGATGAAGACCGACAGCCGCGCTTTCGTGAATTACCTGCGCGAGCAGGGCCTGCTGACCGTCGCCGCGGGCGACAATGTCATGCGCGTGCTCCCCCCGCTGGTGATCGAGGACGCGCATGTCACCGAGTTCGTCGAAAAGCTCTCCGAAGCGGCGCGACGCTACGAGGTACCGCAGGCGGCCTAGCCGTCACTTTAGCAGCGCCTGATATTCGGCCCGCATTTCGGCCAGCGTTTCGCGAGCGTCTGCTGCGGACGCCGCCGAGGCAAGCTCCCGCTCGATGACTTTCGCCTGGGCCGCGACCCACGCCCTGCACGTTTCTGCGCCGATCAGACCCGCCTCGGCTGCGATTTGCCAAGCGGCGCGCATCGAGCTCGTCATCGCGCCAAAGGGGGCATTGGCCTCGATCTCGCGCAGGCTCGGCAGAGCGTAACCGGGCGAACCGGTCTTCAACCGGCGCACGATTGCCTCTTCCCAGCGCCGGTCCAGCCCGGCCAGCTTCAGCGCGTCGCTACGCGCTGCTGCGCCTCTGGGTTCACAATCCGGCCCCCGTCGATGGCCACTGGCGCCTCTTCGCCAGTGTCGCAGCGATAGCCGGGGGTGGCGACGAAGGCCGCGAGATCCCGTTCGGCCAAGGCTTGGGGCCGCGAATAATGGAAAGGGACCGCCCGGCACGAGAGGGGGCGGCGCGCGTAAATGGCGCAGCGTCCGCCGTCCAGCGCGGCGCAGGCCCCGGTGCCGGCATCGAGGCTCAGCGCCGAGATGGTGAGATAGTTGGTATATTCGATCGCCCTTCCGCCATACCTTCGCTTGGTCGCCCATTTGCGGGCGGCGAAGGCGGCGAGCAGACGCTTCGATTCATAATATTCCTCGCCGGATTCGGCACTCCCCTCGCGGGATTCCAGATAGCCAGCGAAGGTGCGCGGCAGCCGGTAAAGCCGGAACATCAGCCGGAAGACGAAGACGTCGGCCAGCGCCGCCGCTTCGGACAGCTCGACCTCGGGCGAGCGGTTGCAGCAGGCGCCGCATGAGGTGCAGGCGAACCGCAACTGACGGCGAAGTACCTCCGCCGTCACGGTCGCCGCCGGCGCAACCTTCGATCTCAACGGGCTGGCCGACACCATTGGTTCGC
>DATINU010000185.1:0-7422 GCA_035473955.1 Allosphingosinicella sp. | reverse complement strand
GTCCTTGGGATCGTCTTCGCCGGTCCAGATGGTGTCGGTGACGACCAATTCGCTCAATTCCGACCTTGCCACGCGAGCTGCAGCTCCCCCCGAAAGCACGCCATGGGTGCAATAGGCGACCACGTCCTCGGCCCCGCCTTCCTTCAGCGCGGCGGCGGCGTTGCAGAGCGTGCCGGCCGAATCTACGATATCGTCGATCAGGATGCAGAAGCGGCCCTCAACGTCCCCGATGATGTTCATCACCTCCGATTCGCCGGCCTTCTCGCGGCGCTTGTCGACGATCGCGAGCGGGGCGTTATCGAGGCGCTTCGCCAGCGCCCTTGCGCGGACCACGCCCCCCACGTCGGGCGAGACCACGGTAATGTTCTTGCCCGCGAAGCGCGCCTTGATGTCCGCCGACATCACCGGCGCGCCGTAAAGATTGTCGGTCGGGATATCGAAAAAACCCTGAATCTGGCCGGCGTGGAGATCGACGGAAAGCACCCGGTTGGCACCGGCGACTGTGATCAGATTCGCGACCAATTTGGCCGAGATCGGCGTCCGCGGCCCCGGCTTTCGGTCCTGCCGCGCATAGCCGAAATAAGGAAGGACGGCGGTGATCCGCTTGGCCGAGGCGCGTTTCAGCGCGTCGATGCAGATCAACAGCTCCATCAGATTGTCGTTGGCGGGGTAGGAGGTCGATTGGACCACGAACACGTCCTCGCCGCGGACATTCTCGTTGATCTCGACGAAGATCTCCTCGTCGGCGAAGCGGCGGACGCTCGCCTCGGTAATCTCCATTTCCAGATATTGGGCGATCGCCTGCACGAGCGGCGCGTTGGAATTGCCCGACATCAATTTCATGGTGCCGTCTCTGACGGGGTGGAGAAGCGAAGGCAAGGGCGATAGAGCCGCCCTGATGCCCGAGCCCGCCAATGTCGTCACCCGCTTCGCCCCGTCGCCGACGGGGCGGCTGCATGTCGGCAATATCAGGACGGCGCTGCACAACTGGCTTTGGACCAGAAAGCAAAGCGGGCGCTTCATCCTTCGTCTCGACGATACCGATCAGGAACGGAGCAGGGAGGAATATGTGCAGGCGATCCGCGAGGATCTGGCCTGGCTCGGTCTCACCTGGGACGAAGAGGACCGCCAGTCGGCGCGCTTCGATCGCTACGAGGCGGCGCTCGAGCGGCTGCGCGAGGCCGGCCGCGTCTATCCCGCTTACGAAACGGCGCAGGAGCTCGATCTCAAGCGCAAGGTGCTGCTCGGGCGCGGCAAACCGCCGGTCTACGATCGCGCCGCGCTTTCCTTGAGCGAAGCGGAGCGGGCGACGTTGGAGGCGGAAGGGCGCCGGCCGCACTGGCGCTTCAAGCTCGATCATGGCGCCGAAATCGAATGGGACGATCTGATCCGCGGCCGCCAGCATCTCGATCCGGCATTGCTCTCCGATCCCGTGATCCGGCGCGAGGACGGCTCCTGGCTCTATATGCTCCCCAGCGTCGTCGACGATGTCGAAATGGGGGTCACCCATGTCGTGCGCGGCGAGGATCATGTCACCAATACCGGCCTCCAGCTGCAGATGTTCGCGGCGCTCGGCGCGCCGCCGCCGGCGTTCGCGCATGAGGCGCTGCTGGTCGGCTCCGAAGGCAAGCTGGCCAAGCGGCTCGGCTCGCTCGGCGTAGCGGCGATGCAGGAAGCGGGCATCGAGCCGCTCACCCTGATCGCCAAGCTCGCCCGCATCGGCACCAGCCTGCCGGTCGAGGCGGTGCCCGGTATGAACCCGCTGATAAGGAGCTTCGATTTCGCCAGCTTCGGCCGCGCCCCGGCTCGCTTCGACATGGCCGAGCTCGAATCGCTCAATGCCCGCATCGTCCATGCGCTTCCGTTCGAAGCGATTGCCGATCGTCTTCCCGAAGGCATGGCCGAAGCCGATTGGGCCGCGCTCCGGCCGAACCTCGGCCGGGTCGCCGAGGCCGCCGACTGGTGGGAGATCCTCCACGGCCATGTCGAGCAGGCGGCCGCGGCGGAGGACCGCGCCTTTCTCGGAGAGGCGGCCGAGGCGGCGGCGGCGATCGACTGGGCCGATTCGCCCTGGCCGCAGCTCACCCAGCGCCTCAAGGAAAGCAGCGGCCGCTCCGGCAGGCCCTTGTTTCATCCGCTGCGCCGGGCGCTGACCGGTCGCGACAGCGGCCCCGAAATGGCGGGGCTCCTGCCGCTGATCGGGCGCGAGGAAGCCATTTCCCGCCTTCGCGCCGCCGCCGACTAAGCGGCTCGTCCGGGCTTCGAAAAGAAGCTCCTACGCCGGCCATTAATGCTATAGTATATCATTACGTGATAATGTATCATCCACTCCGCGCCAACTCGGTGGGCGAGTCGGCCGGAGAGGATGAAGGAGACAAGCCATGCAGGCAGCAGGCTTCCTGGAACAGAGAAAGCGCAGCCCGACGGCGCTTACATTGGTGATCCTGGCGCATGCCGCGGCGCTTTCGGCGCTCGCTTTGGCCAAGGCGCCGCAGATTATCGACGCGATCACCAGAACCAAGGTCGATCTGATCGAAGTGGAGCCGCCCCCGCCGATCGATCCGCCGCCTCCGCAGCCGGATCGGCGCGTGCCTCCGGAGCGAATCACCTCGGTCCCCCCCATCATCGATCGGCTCCCGTTGGGACCTGTCGTTCCACCCCTGCCCCCGGTGCCGCCGCAGCCTCCCCGGCTGCCGCCGGATCCCGTGGTGATCAGGGCCGATCCGCCGCCGCCGCGGATCTTTCCGCCGCGCCGCGCCCGCGCGAGTCTCAGCTCCTATTTCTCGACCGACGATTATCCCGCGGCCGCGATTCGCGTCGAGGCCGAGGGGACGACCCGCTTCGCGCTGACCATCGGCTCGGACGGGCGCGTCACCAATTGCTCGGTCACCGGCTCGAGCGGGAATTCGGCCTTGGACGCGGCGACCTGCCGGATCCTGAGCGCCCGCGCCCGCTATACGCCGGCGCGCGACCAGAGCGATAATGCGACGTCGGGAACCGACCGGGGCAGCATCACCTGGCGCCTGCCCGCGGATTAGGATTGCGGGCTTTCGATCGATTGCGGGTCCGGCCGGGCAGGGCCGGGCCCGCGGGGCTGGCGCGGGGCGCGGCGGCGCATTATCCTTACGTCATGCCGCTCCCCCGCCCCTCCGGCCCCCGCGCGCTTTGGCAGGACCTCCAGAATTTCTGGCGGGACCGGCCGCGCCACCAATGGATCGCCGGCAGCCTCGCATTGCTGATCCCCGTGGTTATCGTCACGCTCTTCTATTTCGACGCCAAGACCAACATCGCGCCCGGCGCCCAGGTCATCTTCGTCGACAGCTGGCCGAAGAGCCGGACCGATGAGGAGATCCGGACCAAGCAGCAGGCGGACCTCCACCGCCGCGAGGAGGCCGAAGCCCGTCGCCGCCGCGAGTTCCAGCGGCTCGACCAGAATCTCAACCGGCTCGGGATTTGAACGGCCCGCCCAGTGAGGATGGGCGCTGGATGGCGGCGGCGATTGCGCTGGGCGAGCGCGCTCGCGGCCGCACCGCGCCCAACCCCAATGTCGGCTGCCTGATCGTCCGGAACGAGATTGTGATCGGCCGCGGCTGGACGCAGGACGGCGGCCGCCCCCATGCCGAGAAAATGGCGCTCGACGAGGCGGGCGAGGCCGTGCGCGGCGCCGCCGTCTATGTCACGCTCGAGCCCTGCGCCCATGTCAGCACGCGCGGCCCGGCCTGCGCGAACCTGCTCGCGGAGGCGAAGCCGGCCAAGGTGGTGATCGCCGCCGGCGATCCCGATCCGCGCACGAACGGCCTCGGCATCGAGCGGCTGGAGGCGGCCGGTATCCTCGTCGAAACCGGGCTCTGCCGGGCCGGAGCCGAGGCAGGCATGGCGGGCTTCTTCAGCCGGATCCGGCTCGGGCGGCCGTTCGTGACGCTGAAGCTCGCCATGTCGATCGACGGCAGGATCGCCATGGCCTCGGGCGAGAGCAAATGGATCACGGGCGAGGAGGCCCGCGCCCATGGCCATCTCGAACGGGCGCGCGCCGACATGATCCTGGTCGGCCGCGGCACTTGGCAGGCGGATTCGCCGGGGCTCGACGTCCGGCTCGAGGGGCTGGAGAAATATTCGCCGCGCCGGGCGCTCCTCACGCGGGGCGCGGCCCCGGAGGACTGGGAGAAGCTGGCGAGTCCCGAGGCGGTCTACGACGTTGAGAACGTCAACGACTTGCTGGTCGAAGGCGGCGCCGAAACCGCCGCCGCTTTCCTCGCCGCCGATCTGGTCGATCGGCTGCTCGTCTACCGGGCGCCGATCCTGATCGGCGAGGGCAAGCCGGCGCTGACCGGGATCGGTCTCCACAGCCTGTCCGGCGCCCATGCCCGCTGGCGGCTCGCCGACACGCGCCAGCTTGGCAGCGACACGCTGCAAGTCTACGAACGCCTGCGCTGATGTTCACGGGAATTGTCACCGATATCGGCCGGATCGAGGCCGTCGAGCCGCGCGGGGACCTGCGCGTTCGGGTCGGCTGCGGCTACGACATGGTCGGCGTCGATCTCGGCGCCTCGATAGCCTGCTCGGGCGTCTGCCTTACCGTTGTCGACAAGGGGGAGAGCTGGTTCGCGGTCGATGTCTCGGGTGAAACCCAGCGGCGGACCGTGCCCGGCATGTGGGCCGAGGGCACCAAGCTCAATCTCGAACGCGCGCTCAAGGTCGGCGACGAGCTGGGCGGCCATATCGTGACCGGCCATATCGACGGGCTCGGGGAGGTGATCGAAGCGGCGCCGGAAAACGATTCGATCCGCGTGGTGATTGAGGCACCGTCGGCATTGGCGTCCTACCTCTCTGAAAAAGGCTCGATCGCAGTCAACGGCATCTCGCTCACCGTCAACGACGTGGTGGACGGAGACGGCCGTACCCTGTTCGGGGTGAACATCATTCCGCACACAGCGCAACACACTGCAATGTTTGCGGCGGGGGACAAAGTGAACCTCGAAATCGATATTCTTGCGCGCTATCTCGGCCGCATGCTTGAGGTCCGCAACCTGGCAATGTGATTTTCGTAATAGCATATCACATTGTGATGTGATATCCGACTCGGATGAGCACAATCTTGATCGATCGCGTTTGCGACCTCGTTTCGGCCGGCGAGATGAGCCGCGCCGGCCTCGCCCGCGCCGCCGGCCTCCATCCCAATAGCTTGCGCAAGCTTGGCGATGCGGACTGGAATCCGACCGCCGATACCTTGCTGAAGCTCGAGAAGTTTCTCGCCAGCGGCTCGAGCGGGGTGATGGCGAGCGCCGAGCAGATCATCGACGAGGCGCGCAACGGCCGCATGTTCATCCTGGTCGATGACGAGGATCGGGAGAATGAGGGCGATCTCGTCATCCCGGCGCAGATGGCGACACCGGACGCGATCAACTTCATGGCCAAGCACGGCCGCGGCCTGATCTGCCTCGCGCTCACCCGCGAGCGCGTCGATCAGCTCGCCCTCCAGCCGATGAGCCGGACCAACGGCACCCAGCTCGGCACCGCCTTCACCACCTCGATCGAAGCGAAGGAGGGTGTCACCACCGGCATCTCCGCGGCCGACCGCGCCCGCACCATTTCGGTCGCGATCGATGCGTCCAAGGGGCCCGAGCATATCGTCTCGCCCGGGCACGTCTTTCCCCTGATCGCCCGCGACGGCGGCGTGCTGGTCCGCGCCGGCCATACCGAGGCCGCGGTCGACGTCGCCCGGCTCGCGGGCCTCAACCCCGCCGGCGTGATCTGCGAAATCATGTCGGAAGACGGGTCGATGGCGCGGATGGACGACCTCTTCGCCTTCGCCCGCCTTCATGGCCTCCGCATCGGCACGATACGCGACATAATCGCCTATCGCCTCCGTAAAGACCGGCTCGTCGAACAGACCGCCGAAGCGCGCTTCGAGAGCCGTTGGGGCGGCGCCTGGACGGCCCGCACCTTTCTCAACAAGGCCTCGGGCGTCGAGCAGATCGCGCTCGTCAAAGGCCATGTCGACCCGGGCAAGCCGACCCTGGTGCGGATGCACGCGCTCAGCCTCGTCCCCGACGTCTTCGCCGAGGAGGGGGCGCGAGGCGGCCTGCTCGAAGGGGCGATGAAGGCGATCGCGGCGGAGGGCGCGGGCGTGATCGTGGTGATCAACCGGCCCGCGCCCGATGCGCTGACCCAGGCGCTGCGGGTCCGCGCCGGTGCCGCCGCGCCGACCGACAACGAGCAATTGCGCGATTACGGCGTGGGTGCGCAGATCCTCGCGGAACTTGGGGTGCACGACATGATCCTGCTTACCAACAACCACCACACGCCGGTCGCGCTCGGCGGCTACGGCCTCGCTATCGTCGGCGAGCGGCCGATCCCGGCGGGGGAGGGCTGAACATGGCGAAGCTCCTCATCGTCGAGGCGCGCTTCTACGCGCATTTGAACGACCTGCTGCTCGCAGGCGCGCGTGCGGCGATCGAGGCCGCCGGCCATGCCCATGCGACGATCGCCGTGCCCGGCGCGCTGGAGGTACCCGGCGCGATCGCGCTGGCGGCGGAAAGCGGCGCCTACGACGCCTATGTCGCGCTCGGCGTCGTGATCCGCGGCGAGACCTATCATTTCGAGATCGTCGCCGGCGAAAGCGCCCGCGCGCTGATGGCGCTCACCCTCGATGGCCTCGCCATCGGCAACGGCATCCTCACCGTCGAGAACGAAGCCCAGGCCCTCGCCCGCGCCCGCCCGGATGAGAAGGACAAGGGCGGCGAAGCCGCGAAAGCGGCGCTGGCGATGCTCGCGCTCAGGGAGCGCTTCGCCTAGGCGCCTTCGAGCGCCGGATAATCGATATAGCCTTCGGGGCCCTGGCTGTACCAAGTCGCCATGACGTCGTCGTTGAGCGGGGCGTTGGCGCGCAGCCGCTCGACCAGATCGGGATTGGCGAGGAAAGTGCGGCCGAAGGCGATGGCGTCGGCATAGCCGGCGTCGAGCGCCGCCTGGGCGCGCTCCAGCCGGTAATCGGAATTGAGCACCAGCGGGCCTTTGAAGGCGGCGCGGATGTAAGGGTGGATGGGATCCACCTCGGCCTTGCCGAAGGTTCCGTCGAAACCGGGCTCGCGCAGCTCGAGAAAGGCGATGCCGATTTCCGAGAGCGCCGCCGCGGCCGCCGGGAACAGGCTGTAGGGATCGCCATCGTTCACGCCTTGAGAATCGCCGTTCGGGGAGAGCCGGACCGCGGTCCGGTCGGCGCCGACCGTGTCCGCGACGGCCTGGGTCACCTGCCGAAGCAGCCGGATGCGGTTTTCGATCGGGCCGCCATAATCATCGTCGCGCCGATTGCTGCCGTCGCGCAGGAATTGGTCGATCAGATAGCCATTCGCCGAATGAATCTGCACGCCGTCGAAGCCGGCGCGGATTGCGTTGGCGGCGGCGCGCTCATAGTCGCCGATC
>DATINU010000184.1:0-3246 GCA_035473955.1 Allosphingosinicella sp. | reverse complement strand
GCCAGCGCTTCCGGTTCGGCGGAGACGCCTTCTGCCGCCACGACATGCTGGAAATGCTCGGCGAGCAATGTCGAGGGGATACGGCGCAGGTCGAAGCGCTGGCAGCGCGAGAGCACCGTGATCGGCACCTTGTTCACCTCGGTCGTGGCGAACAGGAATTTCACATGGGCCGGCGGCTCCTCCAGCGTCTTCAGCAGCGCGTTGAACGCATTCTTCGACAGCATGTGGACTTCGTCGATGATGTAGACCTTGTAGCGCGCCGAGACCGCCGAATAGCGCACCGCCTCGATGATCTCGCGCACATCGTCGACGCCGGTATGGGAGGCGGCGTCCATCTCGACCACATCGATATGCCGCCCCTCCGCGATCGCGCGGCAGGGCTCGCAGACCCCGCAGGGCGCGATCGTCGGCCCGCCGAGTCCGTCCGGCCCGATGCAGTTCAACGCCTTGGCGATCAGCCGCGCGGTCGAGGTCTTGCCCACTCCCCGCACGCCGGTGAGCAGGAAGGCATGGGCCAGCCGGTCGCTCTGGATGGCATTGGCGAGCGTCTTCACCATCGCCTCCTGCCCGATCAGCTCGTCGAAGCTTTGCGGGCGGTATTTGCGGGCGAGGACCCGGTAGGGCTGCGGGGAATCGGACATCGGGACTGGTCTAGTCGCAATGACCCTCCTACGCCAAGGCTTCGGAGGGCCGCCCCGCGAATCTACAGGCGGCTTGCCCGCCGTAGCTTCAACGAAGGCGGGTGGGAGCCGGAACGACCCGGCGCGTTGAACTCGTTACGGCTGCTTCCTTCCGGATCTGACCGGGTTCGCGAGAGCGCCGTCCGCCCGACTCCCGCGCGCCATATGTGAGCGCGGGAGCGTTTTGGCAAGGATCAGGCGAACGCGGCCGCGACCAGCCGCGCCACTTCGGCGTGGACGGCGTTGCGGGCGGCATTGTCGGTGTTGCCGCCGGTCGTGTAGCTCGCGATCAGGATCGGTGGCCGGCCCGGCGGGAAGGCGATGGCGATGTCGTTATTGGCGCCGCTGCCGGTGCCGGTCTTGTCGCCGGGGCGCCAGTCCCGAGGCAGCCCGCCGCGCAGCCGGTCGAGACCGGTGCGGGCGCCCTGCATCCAGCCGATCATGCGGGCACGCGAGGCGGGCTGGAGGGCGTCGCCCGCCAGCAAGGCGCGAAGCAGGCCGATCATCGCCGCGGGCGTGGTCGTGTCGCGCGGATCGCCGGCGATGTTGGTGTTGAGCGCCGGTTCGGTGCGATCAAACCGGGTCACCTGGTCGCCGCAGCCACGGGCGAAGCGGGTAAGGCCTTCGGGGCCGCCGATCTGCCCCAGCAGCAAATTGGCGGCGGCATTGTCGCTGAGTGCGATCGCCGCCTCGCACAGCCGCTCGATCGAGAGACGGCCGCGATCGAGATTCGCCTCCACCGTCGGCGAATTGTTCACGAGATCGGCGCGCGTGAAGGACAGCTCCCGGTCGAGCGAGAGCCGCCCATGCTCGACCTCGGCGAGGATCGCGGCGGCAAGGGGCGCCTTGAAGGTCGAGGCCATGGCGTAGCGGCTGTCGGGATCATGCGAGAGTATGCGCCCGCTGCCCGTGTCGAGCGCGGCGACGCCGAGCCGTCCACCCTCGCCCAAAGCCGCGCGCAGCCGCGCGAAATCCGGGGCGGATGCGCGGCTGCGGCCGCGCGCGGCATTCTGCCCGGTCGCGGGGCGTTCGGAACAGGCGACGGCGAAGGCCGTGCCGGCGATGAGGAAGGTGCGGCGATCGATCATGGCGCCACCCTAGGACGTGCAAGCGGCGCTGCCAGCGGCAAAAATTCTGGGTGCTGCCGCAAGCTTTTCGAAGGCGTCAGCGGCCCTGCATGTTGTGGAAACCCGCCGGGATACGGACGGTCAGCGTCTCGAGCGCGTCGGTCAGCCAAATCTGGCAGGAGAGGCGCGAATGGCGGGTGACGTGGGCGGCGAGATCGAGCATGTCCTCCTCCTCCTCGCTGGCGCGGGGGAGCTTCGCGAAATCCTCCGCGTCGACGATCACATGGCAGGTCGAACAGGCCATTTGCCCCTCGCAGGTCCCTTCGAGCGGCTGGCCGGCCGCCTGGGCGACGTCGAGGAGGCGCTCGCCGGCGGGCGCCTCCACGTCCTGGACGGTCTCGCCCTCGGCCGCGACGAAGCGGACCAATGTCACAACTGCCGCTCCGCCGCTTCGTTGATCAGGGCGAGGGCGGTGCGCAGTTCCGCCTCGGTCGTGTAGCGGCCGAAGCCGAGGCGGATCGCGCTGCGCGCCTCACGATCGGAGAGGCCGAGGGCGGCGAGGACGTGGCTCGGGCGGCCCGAGCCGGAGGCGCAGGCGGAGCCGGCGGAGAAGGCGACCTCGCGGACCTCCGAGATCAGGCGGGCGGCGTCGACCCCCTCTCGGCGGAGGTTGAGATTGCCGTGGTAGCGGTGCGTGTCGGAGCCGTTCAGGGTCCAATCGCGCATCAGCTCGCGGGTGACAGTCCAGAGGCGTTCGACATGATCGCCTTCCTTGCCGAGCAGCGCGGCGGCGGCGCCGAAGCCGGCGGCGGATGTTGGCGAAAGTGTCCCGGAGCGTAGGCCGCCTTCCTGGCCGCCGCCGTGGAGGAACGGTTCGAGCTTCAGGCCCTCTCTGGCCCAAAGTGCGCCCGATGCTTTCGGACCGTGGATTTTGTGAGCGGAAATGGCGATCATATCACACCGATGTTGGTCGAATGGGACGCGCCCGAAGCCCTGGACCGCGTCGCAGAAGAAGAGCGCGCCCTTGGCATGGGCGATGTCGGCGATCTCGGCGACGGGCTGGATCACGCCGATCTCGTTATTGACCAGCATTGCGGCGACGAGGCCGGTGCCTTCGGTCACGGCCGCCTCGACGCGGCTCAGATTGACGAGGCCGTCCGGACCGACCGGCAGGACCTCCACCTCATGCCCCTGCCCCGCCAGCCATTCGACGGTGTCGAGCACGCAGGCATGTTCGGTGGCGAGGGTGACGAGCTTGCCGCGCCCGGCGTTGGTCTTCAGCGCCCAATTGGCGGCCTCGGTGGCGCTGCCGGTGAAATAGAGCTGCCCGCCGCCGCCCAGCGCCGTCAGAACCTGCTCGCGCGCGACCTCGATCGCCGCCGCGGCCTCGCGGCCGGGCTTGTGGGACGAGTGCGGGTTGGCGAATTTCTCCCCGAGCCAGGGCTGCATCGCCGCCAGCGCTTCCGGTGCGAGCGGGGTGGTCGCCTGATAATCGAGGT
>DATINU010000183.1:0-1851 GCA_035473955.1 Allosphingosinicella sp. | reverse complement strand
TCTCATCGCGCCCACATCCGCGTCATGCTGATCCAGACCGAACCCACGCCCAATCCGGCGGCGCTCAAATTCCTGCCCGGGCAGAAGGTGATGGACGCCGGCACCCGCGATTTCGCGACGCCCGAGGCGGCCGAGGCCTCGCCGCTCGCCGAAGCGATCTTCTCGACCGGCGAGGTCGAGGGCGTGTTCTTCGGGCGCGATTTCGTCTCGGTCACGGCCGCGCCCGGCGTGGAATGGCGGCAGCTGAAGCCGCAGGTGCTCGAGGTCCTGCTCGATCATTTCGCCAGCGAAGCGCCGCTCTTCCGTCCCGGCAGCGCCGCCGGCATCCATGTCGCTGCCGACGAGGATTATGGCGAGGACCCGGCCGATGCGGAGATCGTCGCCCAGATCCGCGAGCTGATTGAAACCCGCGTCCGCCCGGCCGTGGCGCAGGACGGCGGCGATATCGTCTATCGGGGCTTCAGGGCGGGCACCGTCTATCTCGCCCTGCACGGCGCCTGCCAGGGCTGCCCGTCCTCGACGATGACGCTGAAGAACGGCATCGAAAGCCTGCTCAAACATTATGTGCCCGAAGTCGAGACCGTAGAAGCGGTCTGATGCTCCTGGTGATCGACAGCGCGACCGCAGCCTGCTCGGCGGCGCTGATCGGCCTTGACGGCAACCTGCTCGACGAACGCCACGAGATCGTCGGACGCGGGCATGCCGAGCGGCTCGTACCCATGATCGCCGATTTGCTGCAGGGCCGGAAGCCTTCCGCCATCCTCGTCGATTGCGGGCCGGGGAGCTTCACCGGCGTCCGCGTGGGCCTGGCCGCCGCGCAGGGCCTCGCCATCGGCTGGAGCGTGCCGCTTACCGGCTATTCCTCGCTCGCCCTGCTCGCCGCCGCGAGCGGAGAACGGCCGGTCGGCGTCGCACTGGCGGGAGGACATGGCGAATTATTCGTGCAAAGCTACGGCCATGATCCGCTCGAGCCGCTCGATGCGCTGCGCTCCTTGCCGCCCGCCGGGGCCGCGGCGGCGATCGATGCCGAGCTCGTGGTCGGTTCGGGGGCCGCGTCGCTCGTCGCCGCGCGGGGCCGTGGCCGGGCGCTCGATACGCTTCCGCGTGCCGCCGATGCCGGCCTGCTTTCCCCCGCGCTCCGCAGCCTGCCGCCGCGCCCGATCTACGGCCGCGCGCCCGACGCCAGGGCGATGATATGAACGCGACGGCCATCACCCTGTCCGAGGGCGGCCTGACCGATCTGGACGGCGTCATGACCGTCATGGACGACAGCTTCGATCCAAGCTTCGGCGAGGCCTGGACCGCCTCGCAATGCGCCGGGTTGCTGCCTTTGCCCGGCGTCTGGCTCACGCTGGCGCGCGAAGGCGAGGAGATTTCCGGCTTCGCTTTGGCCCGCGCGGTTGCCGACGAGGCGGAATTGCTGCTCTTGGCGGTGCGCCGCGGCCGGCAGGGCCGGGGCATCGGTCAAAGGCTGATGGACGCCTTTACCGCAGCCGCGGCGGAGCGCGGCGCCAAGCGCCTTCATCTTGAAGTTCGCGAAGGAAATCATGCGCTTGGACTCTATGAGCAAGCCGGCTTCACGCTCGCGGGGCGGCGGCGCAACTATTATAGCGGCGCGCGCGGCAGCACCTATGACGCGCTGACCTTGGCTAAAGTGATCCACAGCTAGACGCGCAAAATTTCGTTTCGGACTTGTCAGAACCGTCGAAACGGACCTATCCATTCATTGGGGCGGTCGGGCCAACGACAGTCACACTCCTCTGACGAAAGTACAAGCTCATATGGATAATGCAGACAATTTCGGTGAGACGCTCATCACCCTTACTGCCGACATTGTGTCGGCCCATGTCA
>DATINU010000182.1:0-3016 GCA_035473955.1 Allosphingosinicella sp. | reverse complement strand
CCGCGCTTGCGGTCGCGTTCCTCAACTTCGCCTTCAACGAGCGGGTGGTGACCCGCGCCAATGCCGCGCTCGATGCCTGGGATGCGGTCGATTACGGCCCGGTGCCCGATGCGACCGGGGTGCGCGGCAATGTCCGCTTCGTCCATGGCGACGACATCTGGTTCGTCCGCCTCGTCTCGGGCGAGGGTGAGCAGGTTCGCCTGCAGAGCGTGCAGGTCTACGACCGCCAGGGCGGCACGCTGCAGCGCATCCTTTCCGCCGAGCGCGGCCGCTATGCCCCCGGCGGCGGCTGGGCCCTCGAAGGCGCGAGCCTGTTCGACCTCGACAGCGGCCAGCTGCGGCCGCTCGGCAATGTCCGCTTCGGCGCGAGCGTCCGCCCCGACGAGTTCACGCTGGCCAGCGTCGATCCCGATCGGGAGAGCTTCATGGAGCTCCGCCGGAGCATCGGCGAGCTGCAGGCGGCCGACCGCGCCACCGAGATGCTCGAAGCCAATATGTGGCACAAGCTCGCCGGGCCGCTCTCGACCGTGCTGATGCCCTTGCTCGCCGCCGTCGCCGCCTTCGGCCTCGCCCGCTCCGGCCAGCTGATGCTCCGCGCGGTGATCGGCATGGCGCTCGGCTTCGCTTATTTCGTCGCCGACAATTTCGCCCTCGCCATGGGCAATCTCGGCGCCTACCCGCCTTTCCTCGCCGCCTGGGGGCCGTTCCTCCTGTTCCTGCTGGTCGGCGAGGCCGTCCTGATCCGGACGGAGGAATAAGCCTTGAACGGGGGCAGCGCCGAACCCGCCGTCACCCGCAACGAGGTTGCGCGCGGGGCGGCGCTGGCGGGGCTCTCCCGCGCGGGCGCGCTGATCGAGGCGCTGGCGCAGCCGCTTTACACCTGGCTGTTCGGGATCGCGACCTACGGGCTGTACGTCGTGCTCTGGGCGGCGGTGAACATCGCCACCAACATCGTCCATCTGTCGATGCCGCTCGCGCTGCAGCGGCAGGTGCCGACCGAGGATGACGAGGGCGCGCACGGGGCGGTGAAGCTCGCTCTGCTGATCGCGCTCGTCCCCTCGAGCCTGATCGCCCTGCTCGTCACCTTCGAAGCCGATGCGGTCGCCGCCATCTTCTCGGCCGCGCCCGAGGATGCCGCGCGGCTGCCCCAGGCGGTCGCCCTGTTCGCCTGGGCGCTGCCCTTGTGGACCTTCGTCGAGGTCGCCACCGCCGCCGCCCGCGCCCGCCGCGCCTTCGGTCCGGAAATCCGCCTGCGCATCTTCTGGGAGCAGATCGCGCGTATCCTGTTCGCGCTGGGGTTCTTCATGCTGGGCGCCGGCTCGCTGGGGCTGGTCACGGCGCATCTTTGCTCGCTGGCGCTGACCGCCTTGCTCTGCGTCCGCCTGCTCGGCCGCTATTACGATCTCAAGCTGCTGCTCCGCGCCCCGCTGCCGGCCGGGCTGGTGCGAAACCTCCTCGTCTCGGGCCTCGGCCTGCTTCCGTCGAACCTTGCCCGCCGCGCCCTGATCGACGCGCCGCCGGTGGTGCTGAACCTGATGCTGCCCGGTGCTCGCGGCGCCTCGGCCGCGGGCCTGTTCGAGATCGCCCGGAAGATCTCGACCGTGCCGCTCGTCGTCCGCCAGGCCTTCCAGTATGTGCTGGGGCCGCTCTCGTCGGCCCAGGCGCATGTCGACCGCGCCCAAGTCGCCCCGCTCTACCATTTCGCCAGCCGGGTCTCGACCGCATTGGTCGTGCCGCTGGCGGGGCTTTTGGTCTTCGCGGGCGTCGACGTGCTCAGCCTCTACCGGCCCGAAGCGCAATCGGCGCTACCGCTCCTGTTCGTCCTGGTCGGCGCGCGGGCGATCGAGGCGATCGTCGGCCCGGCCTCGGCGATCGTCGAGATGATCGGCCACCGCGCCTTGCCCCTGCTCAACTCGTTCATCGCCCTCGCGCTCTGGATCGGCCTCGCCTGGTGGCTGGTACCGCGCGAGGGGCCGATGGGCATGGCGATCGCGATCGGCGCGGCGACCATCGCCTCGACCTACGCGGCCACCCTCCAGCTCCGCATCAGCGACGGCCTCTCGCCCTTCGACCGCAAGCTCGCCCAGGCCCTCGCCCTCGCCCTCGCCGGCTGCGCCTTGATGGCGCTCGCCGAATATCTCCTGCGCGGCCCCGCGCGCTTCGGTGCCTGCGCCTTGCTCTGGGCGATCACCTCCTGGCTCACCTTGCGCTACGGCCTCACCCGCGACGACCGCCTCGCGCTGGGCGGACTGTCGCGCAAATTGCGGCTGGTCTGAGGAGAAGCGGCTATCCATAAGGGATCCGTCCGCAAGGGAGGCCGATCCATGCGCCCGCTGCTCGCCCTGTTCGCCACCTTCTTCGCCTTGCTGCCCGCCGGCGCGCAGCCCGGGCCCGCCGCCCCCGCGCCGATCCGCGAGCGCGGGCCGGTCACCGCGATCGAGCATGTCCTCGTCGTCGACGGCACGGGCGCGGCGCCGCGCGCGAACCAGACCATCCTGATCGACCATGGCCGGATCGCCGCGATCGGCCCGGACGGCTCGGTCGCGATTTCCCAAGGCGCGTCGCGGATCGACGGGCGGGGCCGCACCGCGATCCCGGGCCTCGTCGGCATGCACGAGCACCTGTTCCGCACCGCTTCGGGCAATGGCGGCTTTTCGGTGCTGCAGGCGCCGAACAGCTTCCCGCAGCTCTATCTCGCCAGCGGCGTCACCACCGCGCTCACCGCCGGCTCGGTCGATCCGCACGGCGATCTCGGGATCAGGCGGGAGATCGAGGCCGGGCGGCTGATCGGCCCCGATCTCGATCTCACCACGCCCTATCTGGAAGGTGCGCCGCCGGCCATCGCCCAGCTCTATCCGCTGCGCGGACCCGCCGAGGCGCGCGCGGCGGTCCGCCACTGGGCCTCGCTCGGCTTCACCTCGGTCAAGGCCTATATGAACATCTCGTCCGCCGAGCTTGGCGCCGCGATCCGAGAGGCGCACCGCCTCAACATGCGCGTCACCGGCCATCTCTGCTC
>DATINU010000181.1:0-1928 GCA_035473955.1 Allosphingosinicella sp. | reverse complement strand
CTTCGTGCCCCCGCGCAGGTTCTGGGCGTGGGTGGAAAGGCTCATATTCTCCTGTCCGCCGGCGACGACGATCTCGGCGTCGCCGGTTTGGATCGCCTGGGCGGCGAGGGCGACCGCGCGCAGGCCCGAGCCGCAAACCTGGTTGACGCCCCAGGCCGGCACTTCCTTCGGCACGCCGGCGGCCATCGAGGCCTGGCGGGCGGGATTCTGGCCCTGGCCGGCGGTCAGCACCTGGCCGAGGATGACCTCGGAGACGTCCTCGGGGGCGACGCCGGCCTGCGCCAGCGCGGCTTCGATCACGGTGCGGCCGAGCTCGTGGGCGGGGGTGGCGGCGAAGGCGCCGAGGAACGAGCCGACAGGGGTGCGCTTGGCGGCGGTGATGACGACATCGGTCATTTGATCTGTGCTCCTTGCAGGGCACCGTTCGCCCTGATGATGGGGCCCCCTTAGCGTTGTCCGGGGGACAACGCAGCCCCATCATTGTCGAAGGGCTTCCCTTCTTTCGAAAGAAGGGAAGGACGGGGCTTCGACAAGCTCAGCCCGAACGGGAGATGAGAATCGAAGGCGCCCCTAGCAGCTTGCTGCAGTGCCGGAAAGCCAGGCGGCGAGCGGTGCCCAGAGCAGCTCCGGCGCGCGGCGGCCGACGACCATGCCGACATGGCCGAGGGCGAGCTCGAGCCGTTCGCCGGCGCGGGGCGCGGTGGCGGCAGGCACGATCCGGTCGGTGGTCGAGACGATGTGAAGCGAGGGGCAGGGGAGGGCGGCGGGATCGGCGGTCTCCCCCGCGACCTGCCAGGCCCCGCGCCCGCTCGCATTCCCGGCGAACAGCCCCTCGAACATCTCGCGCGCCGCGGCTTCGGAGATGGGCGGGCCGTCATTCGCCCAATCCTCGAGCATCACGAAGGTCCGCGCCTCCTCCCCATCGAGCGTGGCGAAGGCCTCGAACTTGGCGATGGTGCGCTCGGGATCGAGGCTCCAGAAGGCGCATTGCAGCACCTCCATGGGCAGCAGGCCAAGCGTCCGAACGGTGGGCTGCGCGTCCGCCCAGAGCTTGCCGAGACCGGTGCGCGCGTCCTCGGGAAAGCCGTCGAAATGCCAGGGCGCGGCGAGCGTGGCGACGCTGCGGGCCCGGCCGGGGCCCGCCGCCGCCAGCGCCATCGTGCCGCCGAGGCAATAGCCGACCAGATCGACGGGCTCGGCGAGCTGTTCCATCAGCGGCAGCAGGATCTGCTCGACATGGCCGGCGACCGCCAGCGCCCGCCGGTCCGGCCCCGGCCAGCCCCAGTCGAGCAGCAGCACGCGTCGCCCTCGGCCGGCAAGCCAGCGCAGCAGCGAGCGGTCGCCCATGTCGAGGACGTTGGGGGGGTTGATCAGCGAGGGCACGAACAGGACGGCCGGACCATCGCCGCCATAATCGCGAAGCGCCGCGCCAAGCGTTTCGGCGATGGCCGGCATCGGCGCCGCGACGGGCGGCCGCCCAGCGCCCTGATACGCGCTGAGCCCCGCCAAGGCGGCCTGCATCCGCGCCGGATTTGCTGCGGTGATGCTGCGCAGCATAGAGAGGAAAAGAGGCAGAGGCCGCGGCCGATGTTGCGGTGCGGCAAGCTTCGGTGCTAGGGCGCTCGCTTCTGCTTCAGGAGGTGTTTGCATGGCGGCGTCCGGGTCCGAAGATGGGGTGGTGATCATCAAGAAATATGCGAACCGGCGCCTCTATGACACGGAAAGCTCGTCCTACATAACGCTCGAGCGGCTCGCCGAGATGGTCCGCCAGAAGCGCGAGTTCAAAGTGGTCGACGCCAAGACCGGCGAGGATCTGACCCGCGGCGTGCTCGCCCAGATCATCATGGACGAGGAAGCCCACGGGGCCACCATGCTGCCGGTCAATTTCCTCAGGCAGCTCATTTCCATGTACGGCGGCCAGATGCAGT
>DATINU010000180.1:0-4529 GCA_035473955.1 Allosphingosinicella sp. | reverse complement strand
CCTGCGGCGCCAACACCAATTCGGCGCGGACTTGGGTCGATTTCTTCGAGAATCGGACCAACCGGCGGATCTACGGCTTCTGCGCGCTCGGCTCGCCGAACGATCTCGGCCGGATCTGGTTTTCGGTGCCCGAGGGGACGGTGCCGCCGAGCTACGTCTATATCGAGCTGAACGATCGGCAGACCAACACCAAATACCGTTCGAACCTCGCCGACACGGTGATGTAGCTGAGAGTCAGGCGGACGGGTTGATGCGCCCGCCTGGCTCGCCGAGCGATTCGGCTTCCTCGACCAGCTCCTGCGCGGGCGGCGGGGCGATCAGCCGCCCCTTGCGCCAGCCGCCGTGCAGGTAGAAACCGATCGCCATCGCCATGTTGGCGAAGGAGGCGACCGGGAAGCTGAGCCACAGCGCGTCCGCCCCGAGCCAGGGATAGGCGCCGAGCGCGAAGCCGAGCCGCACCGGAAACAGCCCGATGGCGAGGATCATCAGCGGGCCGATCACGGCGCCGTTCGCCCGCACCGTCCCGAAGATCACCATGGTGACGCCGAACAGCAGGAACGACCAGGTCGCCAGCCACTGGATATGCTGGGCGATCGGCACGGCCGGGCTGTCCCCGCCCAGGAACAAGGCGAGCGCGGACCGGTCGGCAAGGGCCAGCACGACCACCAGTGCGCCGGTGATAAGGAGGTTGTAGATGATGCCCGCCCGGGTCGCCGCCCCGACCCGGTCCCATTTGCCGGCGCCGATATTCTGCGCCGCCATCGTGCTGACGCCCGCGCCCAGCGCCATGGCCGGCATCTGGATGTAGGTCCACAGCTGCAGCGCGACAGCGAAGGCGGCGGTGGTGTCCACGCCCTCGCGGTTCACCAGCCCGATCGTCGCCAGCGCCGAGGACGAGATGACGATCATCTGCAGGCCCATCGGGAAGCCCTTCTTCAGCATCGTCGCCAACAGGGCGCGGTCGGGGATCAGATAAGCGAGCTCGGCCCCGCGCAGGCGCAAGGGCAGATCGCGCGCGTAGAGATAGATGACGAGCACGATCATCGCCGTATAATTGGCGATCACCGTCGCCAGCGCCGAGCCGGCGATGCCGAGCGCGGGCGCCGGGCCGAGGCCGAGGATGAAGACGGGATTGAGCCCGGCGTCGAGGACGACCGCAAGGATCATGAACCAGAGCGGGGTCAGAGCGTCGCCGCTGCCGCGCAGGCCCATCATCAGCACCATGCCGACCAGGATCGAGGGCATGGCGATGAAGATCATGCGGAGGTAAGCGAGCGCGAGCGGCAGCGTCTCGGGCGTCATCGCGAGCAGCCGCAGAATCGCCGGCGTGAAGATCCAGCCGAGCAATCCGATCGCCACCGCCAGCGGCAGGAAGCCGCCGATCGCCGAACCAAGCACGCGCCGGCCGCCGTCCACGTCGCGCGCGCCGAAGGCCTGGCCGATCATCACCGTCGCCGCCATGCCGAAGCCGAAAACGAAGGCCATCAGCAGAAACATCACCATGTTCGCGTTGGAGGCGGCCGCCAGCGCGTCCTCGCCGAGGAAGCGACCCACCCAGATCGTGTTGATCGAGCCGTTCAGCGACTGCAGGATCGAGGAGGCGAGTGCCGGCACCGCGAAGGCGAGCAAAGTCGAGCCGATCGGCCCCGAGGTCAGATCGCGCTGGCCGGGCCGTGCGGTGGAATTGTCTCGACTCGCCATTTTTTCTTCCGTCACCCAGCGAAGGCTGGGGCCCAACCCGATTCAGCTTGGATGCCAGCCTTCGCTGGCATGACGAGATGGGTGGATCAACCCAGCCGCGCCAGCGCCGCGCGATATTTCTCGGCGTCCGACGCCTTCTCGGCGTGGTCCGCCCGCGCCTTCTCGACGGCTTCGGGCTTGGCGCGCTCAAGGAAGCTCGGGTTGTTCAGCCGTCCGGCAAGGGAATCGCGCTCCTTCTCCGCCGCCTCGGCCGCCTTGGCGAGACGGGACTGTTCGGCAGCGATGTCGATCACGCCTTCGAGCGGCAGGATGAACGTCGCTTCGTCGATCACCACCTGCGCCGCTCCCCCTGCTGGCGAGTCGCCTCCGGCCAGTTCCACCCGGGCAAGGCGCTGCAACGCCGCCATATTGCGGAACAGGCGCTTCGTACTCAGATCACCGCCGTCGCGCATGTGCATCGCCAGCTTGGCGCCGGGCGGCACATTGAGCTCGGCGCGGGCACCGCGAATGCCGCTGACGAGCCGGATCAGCCAGTCGACCTCCGGCCCCGCCTCGGGATCGAGCGCCCGGGCGTCCGGCATCGGCCATTTGGCGGTGATCAGCGGATAGTGGGCGCGGTCGCCCATCGCGCCCCAGAGTTCCTCGGTCACGAAGGGCATGAACGGGTGGAGCATGACCAGGATCTGGTCGAACACCCAGCCGGCGACCGCCCTGGTTTCGCCGTCCACCGCGCCTTTGATCAGCTCAAGATACCAATCGCAGAATCTGTCCCAGACGAAATGGTAGATGGTGTTGGCGCTTTCGTCGAAGCGCAGCTCGGCCAGCGCGAGATCGAGCGCCTGCACGGTTTTCACCGCCTCGCCGACGATCCAGCGGTTGACCGGAAGCGACGCGGCCGGCGGCTCGATCGTCGCCGAGGCGCCGATGCCGTTGGCCTGGCAGAAGCGGGCGGCGTTCCAGAGCTTGGTGGCGAAGTTGCGATAGCCTTCGACGCGCTTCTCATCGAGCTTGATGTCGCGCCCCTGGCTCTCCATCGCCGCCAAGGTGAAGCGCAAAGCGTCCGCGCCATATCGGTCGATGAGGCCCAGCGGATCGACCGTATTGCCCTTTGATTTGGACATCTTCTGGCCCTTGGCGTCGCGGACCAGGCCGTGGAGGTAGAGCGTCTTCCAGGGCCGCTCGCCCATGAACTCGAAGCCCTGCATCGCCATGCGGGCATCCCAGAAGAAGATGATGTCGAAGCCGGAGATGAGGACGTCGTTCGGATAGTGGCGCATGAGAGTCTCGGTCTGCTCCGGCCAGCCGAGCGTCGCGAAGGGCCAGAGTGCCGAGGAGAACCAGGTGTCGAGCACGTCCGGATCGCGGGTGAGCGTCACGCCCTCCCCCGCCTTCGCCTGCGCCTCGGCCTCCGTTTCGGCGACATGGACATTGCCGGCTTCGTCGTACCAGGCCGGAATCTGATGGCCCCACCAGAGCTGGCGGGAAACGCACCAGGGCTGAATGTTCTCCAGCCAGTTGAACCAGGTCTTTTCCCAACTCTTGGGCACCACCTTGATGTCGCCCGAGCGCACCGCCTCGATCGGCCGCTTCGCCAGCGTCGCCGCGTCGACATACCATTGGTCGGTCAGCCAGGGCTCGATCACCACGCCGGAGCGATCGCCGAAGGGCGTGGCGACGACGCGGTCCTCGACCTTTTCCAGCCGCCCTTCCCCCTCGATCATCGCGACCACGCGCTTGCGGGCCTCGAAGCGGTCCAGGCCCAGCAGTTCGTCCGGGATCAGGCCGTCGGCGGTCTGCGTGACCTTCGCCTCGCCGTCGAGCATGTTCAGCATCTCGGCGGGCTTGAAGCCGGCGCGCTTACCGACCTCGAAATCGTTGAAATCGTGCCCCGGCGTGATCTTGACCGCGCCCGAGCCGAGCTCCGGATCGGCATGCTCGTCGGCGACGATCGGGATCAGCCGCCCGGTGATCGGCAGCTTGACGCGTTTGCCCACCAGTCCCGCGTAACGTGAATCGTCGGGATGCACCGCGACCGCCATGTCGGCGAGCATGGTCTCGGGCCGCGTGGTGGCGACGTGGATCGCGCCCGAACCATCCTCGAGCGGATAGACGAAATGCCAGAAGTGGGAATTGATCTCGTTGGTCTCGACCTCGAGATCGGAGATCGCGGTCTTCAGGCCCGGATCCCAGTTCACCAGGCGCTTGTCGCGATAGAGCAGGCCGCGGTCGTAAAGCTCGACGAAGACCTTCAGCACCGCCTTCACGAAATGCGGATCCATCGTGAATTGCTCGTTCGCCCAGTCGCACGAGGCGCCGAGGCGGCGAAGCTGGCGGGTGATCTGGCCGCCGCTCTCCGCCTTCCATTGCCAGACGAGATCGATGAATTCCTCGCGGCTATGGTTGGTGCGCTTGTCCTGCCGCGCCTCGAGCTGGCGTTCGACCACCATCTGCGTGGCGATGCCGGCATGATCCATGCCGACCACCCAGAGCGCGTCCTTGCCCTGCATCCGCGCGTGGCGGATCAAGATGTCCTGCAGCGAATTGTCGAGCGCGTGGCCGATATGAAGCGAGCCCGTCACGTTGGGCGGCGGGATCACGATCGTGAACGGCTCCGCCTCCGGCCGGTCCGGACGGAACAGCCCCTCATTCTCCCAGCGCGCATACCAGCGCGCCTCGATCTCGGCGGGGTCGAAGGTCTTGGGCAGTTCGCTCATCCGCCCGCCTTTAGCGGGCTGGCGCGTCGCCGCCACCCCTGTGCAGCCAGCGATCCAGCCAGCCATGCACCTCGCGATACCATTGGATCGAATTTTGCGGTTTCAGGATCCAGT
>DATINU010000179.1:0-10277 GCA_035473955.1 Allosphingosinicella sp. | reverse complement strand
GGTGCTTTCCGAACTGGTGATCACCGATTCGATCGCCGCCTATGAGGCCGCCGACGCCAGCGCGAAGATCCGCCTGCTCACCATCGCGCCTCTGCTGGCCGAGGCGATTCGCCGGATCGCGGACGAAAGCTCGGTCTCGAGCCTGTTCGACTGAGCCTGGGATTCCGATCCGAAGGTCATCGCCGATCTTGTGGCGAAAATCACATCGCGCGCCGGTTAGACACGCTATCCAGCAAACGACGTAGGCGACCTGCCGCGTCGACACCTGTCCATGGAGAAGGCGTCATGAAACTCATCATATCGATCGTGATGGCCGGTGTTTTGCTTTCGATCGGATGCGGCCTGCTTGCGCCTGCCTCGGCCGCGGCGCAGACGACCCGCTGGTCCGTCACTGGCGCGGGCTGCGTGCCGACCGGTCAGACGGCGGCAAGCCCGGGCACGTTCAACTCCGCCGGCGATGCCAAATTCCCCGCTGGCCGGCTCGGCGAGATCATTCTGACCTGTCCGATCCCGTCATCGCTGTCCAGCGCCTCCCGATTGGGCGTCACCTATCGCGACACCGACGGCCGCGGCACGGGCGTGCAGGTTCGGGCAGTGCTCAGACAGAAGTCTCTCGATTCGGGCAGCGTATCGGACATCGGCCTGCCTTTCGACTCCAATGACTTCGAGCCGGCCGCTCAGAATGTCAGACGGTTCGCCCAGATCGCCAATGTATGCAACACGAACCGGCCTTTCGTCTTCGATCACACGAATTTCACCTATTATATCCAGGTCAACATGAGCAAACGCCGCAGGGACCAGGACGCCCTTGTCGCCTCGGTCGACCTCGGCCCGATTCCGATATGCTGAAAGGGGGCGGCGCGACTTGCCTTGTGCGCCGCTCGCCTCTATAGGCGCCGCTCTTCCAGAGTCTGGAAAAACTGAACCGCCCGGCCAAAAGGGCTGCCGTGGCTGTTCTCAAGCGTCCGCCCTCGTGGTGGCAAGGAGACGAAAATGCCCAAGCTGAAGACGAAGAGCGGCGTAAAAAAACGCTTCAAGCTCACCGCCACCGGCAAGATCAAGTGCGGCGTGGCCGGCAAGCGCCACCGCCTGATCAGCCACAATGGCAAGTACATCCGCCAGAACCGTGGGACCGAAGTGCTCGCCGACGCCGACAAGGCGCGGGTGATGCAATGGGCCCCCTACGGCCTGAAATAAGGAGGTACTGACCCATGGCACGCATCAAGCGCGGCGTCACCACGCGCGCCAAGCACAAGAAGATCCTGGAGCAGGCGAAGGGCTATTACGGCCGCCGCAAGAACACGATCCGGATCGCCCGCCAGGCCGTCGAAAAGGCCGGGCAATATGCCTATCGCGACCGCAAGGTGAAGAAGCGCAGCTTCCGCGCGCTCTGGATCCAGCGGATCAACGCCGCCGTCCGCGCGGAGGGGCTGACCTACGGCCGCTTCATGCACGGCCTGAAGCTCGCCGGCGTCGATCTCGACCGCAAGGTCCTGGCCGACATCGCGATGCACGAGGGCGCCGCGTTCAGCGCGATCATCGCCCAGGCGAAGGCGGCGCTGCCCCAGGAAGGCTGAGGCCTCCTCAACTGACAAACGCAAGGGCGCGGAAGGGGCAACCCTTCCGCGCCCTTTGCCGGTTCAGGTCAGGCGCGGCCCAAGGACGATGGCAAGCATCGCTAGGCAGAAGACGATCAGCGCCGGGATGAGCCATTTGCGCCGCCGCTGCAGCCGATGCGGTATATCTTCCGCCTGCGCTACCGCCTCGAAATGGGCGGCGAACCAGCGATGGATGTGCGCGCGGGCGCTTGGCGCGATGGTCGTTTGAAAATGAGCAAGCACGGTCTCTGCCTCGCCGCGGGCGGCGGCGGGAACCGGGACCCTCAACACCGCGATATGACTCCTCCGCCGGTTGACCTCCATGAAGGAATGGATTTCGAGAAATCCCGGCTGGCCGGGGAGGAGGATCATTTCGCCGGGCGTGCCGAAATGCCCGATGCCAAAATCGTAGAGCCGGTCGCCAATCACCAGCGAGCGCTCCCCGAAGATGACCGGAAAGCCTTCAGGCGGCACATTGGACGGGAAGCTGAGCGAATTGGCAAGCGACCAGAGCCGGCCTGCCCGTGCCGAATCGAGCCGGCGGAAGGCCTCCATATCCTGTGAAGAAACCTGCCAGCGGGCAATCGCATCCGGTGACTGCGCAGCCGTCACATAGGCTGTGGCCCGCGAGGAGCGCCAGACGACGACTAGCATCGCCAGGCCGGCGAGGACCAGCACCCCGCCCGCGCAGACCAGCGGCATCGCCAGCGCCGCTCGCGCGTCCATGGTTCCGCCGTAGAAAAACAGGGCGACGCCGCCGGCCACCACCCCCAGCCACAAGCCTGCCCGCATGCGTCCCTCCCGAGCTTTGCGCCCTCATTCTACAGAAGGGCTTACGGCCTGAAAAGGCAGCGAAACCCGGCGGCGCTCAGTGGATCGGCGAGCCTGCGCCCTTCGGGGGTCCAGGGCGCGTCAGGACCGGCCGGAACGTCCCAGCCGGTGATGGAGGCTGACGAGCTGGGCCGAGCGCGGATCGTCGCCGAGCTCGCGCGCATAAGCGGCCACCGCCTCGCGCAGCAGGCTGAAATCCTGGGTTGAGAACATCGGCCGGGCCGCGCGGGGCTCGTTCGTGGTCATGATTGCTCCTCAAGCTGCGATTTTGGGTCCGAACTGGGCGGCCTCGGTCGATTCGGCGAGCGCGGCGGTCGAGGAGGCGCCGCCGGCCAGCGTCTGCGCGACCAGATCGAAATAGCCGGTGCCGACCTCGCGCTGGTGGCGGGTGGCGGAATAGCCCGCCTCTTCGCTGGCGAATTCGGCCTGCTGCAGTCCGGAATAAGCGGCCATGCCGCGGTCCCGATAACCCCGGGCCAGTTCGAACATGGAATGATTGAGGCTGTGGAAGCCCGCGAGGGTGACGAACTGGAACTTGTAGCCCATCGCGCCGAGCTCACGCTGGAAGCGGGCGATGGTGGCGGCATCGAGCTTCGCGGCCCAATTGAAGCTGGGCGAGCAATTATAGGCCATCAGCTTGCCGGGATGCGCGCGCTGGATCGCCTCGGCGAAGATCCGCGCCTCTTGCAGATCGGGATGGCTGGTCTCCCACCAGAGCAGATCGGCATGGGGCGCGAAGGCGAGGCCGCGCTGGATGCAATGACGCAGGCCGGTCCCGTCCCTGAGGCGGAAGAAGCCTTCGCTGGTCCGCTCGCCGGTCAGGAATTCGCGGTCGCGCGCATCTACGTCCGAGGTGATCAGCTTCGCGCTCTCGGCGTCGGTGCGGGCCACGAGCAGGGTGGGCACGCCGCAGACATCGGCGGCCAGGCGGGCGGCGTCGAGATTGCGGATATGCGCCTGGGTCGGGATCAGCACCTTGCCGCCCAAATGGCCGCACTTCTTCTCGGCGGCGAGCTGGTCCTCGAAATGGACGCCGGCGGCGCCCGCCTCGATATAGGCATTCATGATCTCGAAGCAGTTGAGCGGCCCGCCGAAACCGGCCTCGGCATCGGCGACGATCGGCACGAACCAGTCGCGGTTCGCGCCGCCTTCCATATGCTCGATCTGGTCGGCGCGCTGCAGGGTACGGTTGATCCGGCGGCAGAGTTCGGGACCGGCATTGGCCGGGTAGAGCGACTGGTCCGGATACATGGCGCCGGCGGTGTTGGCGTCGGCCGCGACCTGCCAGCCGGAGAGATAGATGGCCTCGAGCCCCGCGCGGACCATCTGCATCGCCTGATTGCCGGTGACGGCGCCCAGGGCGCGGACCGGCTGCTCTTGCCGGAGCAGAGACCAGAGCCGTTCGGCGCCCCGGCGCGCAAGGCTGTGCTCGATCGCGACCGAGCCGCGCAGGCGCTCGACTTCGGCCGGCGAATAAAGCCGCTCGATGCCGTCGAAACGGCCGGCCGGGGCGGGGACGAGGGCGCTGAAATCGGGCATGATGGACCTTCAAAGTGGACGAGTTGGACGCGTACAAAGCCGGAAGGCCCCGCTCCGGCCAGAGAGAAAAGGGTCGCTCTGTCACGCTACGACTTGCGACTCTTGTGAATTTTCGACAATGTTACCGAATGGCGGGCGAGCGAAAACTCTATCTCGGTCGGCGGCTCCGCCGGCTCCGGCAAGAATTGGGGCTGAACCAGAGCGCGATGGCGGCCGAAATCGGCGTCTCGCCTTCTTATCTCAACCATCTGGAGCGCAATCAAAGGCCGGTGACGGCGCAGGTGCTGTTGCGCCTGGCCGAGGCCTATGACGTCGAGCTGAAGAGCTTCGCGGCCGAGGGCGGCGACGGCACCGACGCCGCTCAGCTCGCCGAGATTTTCGCCGATCCCATGTTCGGCGGGAGCGCGGTGCCCCGCTACGAGCTGGTCGAGGTCGCCGACAACGCGCCCGCCGTCGCCGACGCCGTTTCGCGCCTGTACGCGGCACTGACCGAACTCCGCCGCGCCCCGGCCAGCGCCGAGGAGGGCCCCACCCCGGCGCTCTCGCCGCAAAGCTGGGTGCGCGACTTCATCCAGGCCGAGCGCAATCATTTTCCCTATCTTGAGGAAGCCGCCGAGACCTTGGCCGGCGCGCTCGGCGACCCGCTGACCATCGCCGAGCCGCTCCGGCGTCGGCTCAAGGACGGCTTCGGCATCGAGGCCAGGGTCGTCCCGCCCGAACTGCTGGACGGGGCGAGCCAGCATTACGATCTGCACCGAAAGCGCCTGCTCCTCTCCGCTCTCCTGCGGGGCGAAAGCCGGATCTTCGCGCTCGCCTATCAGCTCGCCTTGGTCGAATTCCGGCCGCTTCTGGAGAAGATGATCGAGGCCGCCGCCCCGCCCGACGCCCCGAGCCGGCGCCTGCTCCACATGAGCCTGGCCAATTATGCGGCCGGGGCGATCCTGATGCCCTATGCGCCCTTTCTGGAGGCGGCGGAGACGCACCTTTACGAGATCGAGCGGCTCTGCGCCCTGTTCGGCGCCAGCGTCGAGCAGGTCGCGCACCGGCTGGCCACGCTGCAACGCGCCAGCGCCCGCGGCATCCCCTTTTTCATGCTCCGCGTCGATGCCGCCGGGAACGTCTCGAAGCGCTTCGCCGGGGAGGCCTTCCCGTTCAGCCGCTTCGGCGGCACCTGCCCGCGCTGGAACCTGCATGTCGCCTTCCAGACCCCCGGCCGGGTCGTCACCCAGATCGTCGAGACGCCCGATGGCCAGCGCTTCTTCACGCTCTCGCGCACCGTCCCCCGCTCGGTCCGGCTCGACGCGCGCGAGGACAGCCCGCTCGCCATCGGCCTCGGTTGCAACGTCAAGCATGCGGCGAAGATCGCTTACGCCGAGGGTCTCGATCTCGCCGCGCCGCAAGTCACCCCGATCGGCCCGGCCTGCGCGATCTGCCCGCGCGTGCGTTGCCCGCAGCGCGCCGCGCCGCCCTCCGGCATGACGCTCAGCGTCAACGAGACCCGCAAGACGATCTCGCCCTTTCCTTTCCGGGGCGGCTGAGGCGCGCTAGAGCCCGCCGCAACCAAGGGAGACAAGGCCATGTTCAGCCATATGATGGTCGGCAGCAACGATGTCGCGCGCTCGAAGCGTTTCTACGACGCCTTGTTCGGTGCGATGGGCGGCAAGCCCGCGATCGAGGACGAGAAAGGGCGGCTGATCTACCTGCACAATGGCGGCATCTTCATGGTCAGCCCCCCGATCGACGGCGAGGCGGCGACTCGGGCCAATGGCAGCACGATCGGCTTCACCATGGCCGATCCCGCCCAGGCCGACGCCTGGCACCGGGCCGGCGTCGAGAATGGCGGAACCTCGGTCGAGGATCCGCCGGGCCTTCGCCAGGGGAGCTTCGGCGACCTCTACCTTGCCTATTTGCGCGATCCCGACGGCAACAAGCTCTGCGCACTGCACCGGATGCCGAAGGCGGCCTAGAGGGGCCGGGGCACGCCCGCCTGCCCCGGCGCGCAATCGAGCGCGGCGCGGTCCCAGTCCGCGAGGTTCGCGGCGGCGGCATAGGTGCTTTCCAGAAACGTCATGAGGGCCGCATCCGGATCCAGGGCGGCGCGCACAGCTTCATAATCGAGGAGGAATTCGCCCAGCATGGCGTCGAAGCGGGCCGCTTCGGGCGCCACCTTGGCGTCGGCGAAGCCTTCGGGCGCCGGATAGGCGTAGGAATAGAAGAACGGCCCGCCCTCGCCCCCTGCTCCGCCGGGCCAGAAACCGGCGCTGGAGACTTCGTGGCTATAGGCTTCCCGGGTTACCGCGTCGGGGAGATTCGGGATGCCGCCGGGATGAAGCGGTGCCGGTCTGCCCGAGAAGCGGGTCACGGCGAGATCGAAGCTGCCCCAGAAGAAATGGACCGGGCTGACCTTGCCGAGGAAGGACGAGCGGAAGCGGCGGAACACGCGGTCGGCATTGACGAGCGCATCGTGAAGACGCTGGGCGGCATCGCGATCGTAGCGCCGCCATTCCATATCTTGGGCGAAGGGAATGGCGGGATCGATCTCGTTGGGCTCGGCATGGATGCGGACCTGGTGACCGGCCTGGGCCAGCATCGCCATGACGATCCCGTAAAAATCGGCGACCGGCATCGGCTGGAGCGGCACGCTCATCCTGGCCGCCGCGCTTTCATAGACGAACTGATGATCGGCGAGATCGAAGCCGAGCGTGAAGGCGCCGGCGGGGGCGTGGATGGGCTCGGTGACGAGGCCGCGCGGCGTCACGTGCAGCGTCAGATGCCAGCCATGGTTGCGCCAGGGCAGCAAGGCGGTCGGCACCTTGCCGATCACCTGCGAGAAGAGGTGGAGCGCGACGATCGTCGGGCGATCCCCGGCGTTGAGGAGAGGCCAGCTACTTCCATTGCCTGACATGATCTGTCTTCCCATCCCTTCGGGTGAGCCCGTCGAAGCCCTCTCCTACCGGCGCTTCCAAAGGAAAGAAAAGCCTTCGACAGGCTCAGGCCGAACGGAGGGTTCAAACCGGAGAGAATGTCCTCTACGGGCCTGTCCATGGGCAGCGATCTCGACAGGATGAAGCAGGACTGGCTCGGCCGGATCGCGGCGGCGGCGGATTTGCCGGCGCTGGAGGCCGAGCGGGTCGCGGCGCTCGGCAAACAGGGGGCGGTGACCGGCCTGTTGAAGACGCTGGGCGCGATGTCGCCGGAAGAACGGACGCAGGAGGGGCCGCGGATTCACGGGCTGCGCGAGGCGGTGAGCGACGCTTTGACGTCGCGCAAGGCGGCGCTGGAGGATGCGGCGCTGGAGCAGAGCCTCGCCACCGAACGGCTGGACATGACCCTGCCGGTCGACGGCGGCGCGCAAGGCAGCGTCCACCCGGTCAGCCAGGTGATGGACGAGCTCGCCGAAATCTTCGCCGATCTCGGTTTCTCGGTCGCCACGGGCCCTGAAATCGAGGACGACTGGCACAATTTCACCGCGCTCAACATCCCGGAGACCCATCCGGCGCGGGCGATGCACGACACCTTCTATTTCGACCGGACGGACGCGGACGACCATCCGATGCTGCTCCGCACCCACACCTCGCCGGTGCAGATCCGCACGATGCAGACCGAAAAGCCCCCGATTTACGTGATCGCGCCGGGGCGGACCTATCGTTCGGACAGCGATGCCACGCACACCCCGATGTTCCACCAGATCGAGGGGCTGGTGATCGACCGGGGCATCACGCTCGGCCACCTCAAGTGGACGCTCGAAACCTTCCTCAAGGCTTTTTTCGAGCGCGACGACATCGTGCTGCGGCTGCGCCCGAGCTTCTTCCCGTTCACCGAGCCGTCGGCCGAGGTCGATGTCGGCTTCCATATGGAGAAGGGCCGGCGCGTGCTCGGCGGCGCCGATCAGTGGATGGAGCTGCTCGGCTCGGGCATGGTCCATCCGCGCGTGATCGCGAATTGCGGGCTCGATCCCGAGGAATGGCAGGGCTTCGCCTTCGGCTGCGGCATCGACCGGCTGGCCATGCTCAAATACGGGATGGACGACCTGCGCGCCTTCTTCGACGGCGATTTGCGCTGGCTGCGCCATTACGGCTTCCGCGCGCTCGACGTGCCGACGCTCAGCGGAGGCGTCGGCGCATGAAGTTCACGTTGAGCTGGCTCAAGGAGCATCTGGAGACCGAGGCGGATCTCGACACCATCGTCGAGACGCTGACCCGGATCGGGCTCGAGGTCGAGGGCGTCGAGAATGCAGCGGAAAAGCTCTCCCCCTTCACCATCGCCGAGGTGCTGACCGCCGCGCCGCATCCGCAGGCCGACAAATTGCAGGTGCTGACCGTCGATGCGGGCACCGGGGAAGCGATCCAGGTGGTCTGCGGCGCGCCCAATGCGCGCGCGGGCCTGAAGGGCGTGTTCGGCGCGCCCGGCGCCTATGTGCCCGGCAGCGATCTGACCCTGAAGGTCGCGGCGATCCGCGGCGTCGAGAGCCGGGGCATGCTGTGCTCGGTTCGCGAGCTGGAACTGGGCGACGAGCATGACGGGATCATCGAGCTCAGCGCCGATGCGCCCGTGGGCGCGAATTACGCGACCTGGGCCGGGCTCGACGATCCGGTGATCGACGTTTCGGTCACTCCCAACCGGCCGGACGCGATGGGCGTGCGCGGCATCGCCCGCGATCTCGCCGCGGCGGGGCTGGGCACGCTGAAGCCGCTGGACATCCCGCAAATCGCCGGCGATTTCCCCTGCCCCGTCTACGTCCGGATCGAGGACGAGCAGGGCTGTCCGGCTTTCTACGGCAGGGTGATGCGGGGCGTCCGCAACGGGCCGTCGCCGGACTGGCTGCAGCGGCGGCTGAAAGCGGTCGGCCAGCGCCCGATCAGCGCGCTCGTCGACATCACCAATTATGTCAGCACCGGCCTCGGCCGGCCGCTGCACGTCTACGATCTCGCCAAGATCGAGGGCGGGATCACGGCCCGGCTGGCCCGCGACGGCGAGACGGTCGAGGCGCTGAACGGCAAGACCTACACGCTCGACGCCACGATGACGGCGATGGCCGACGAGAAGGGCGCTGACGGGATCGGCGGGATCATGGGCGGCGAGCCCAGCAGCGTCACCGAGGGCACGACGGACATATTGATCGAATGCGCCTGGTTCACGCCGGAGCGAATCGCGCTGACCGGGCAGAAGCTCGGCCTCACCTCCGACGCCCGGCAGCGCTTCGAGCGCGGCGCCGACCCGGCCTTCCTCGAAGACGGGCTGCAGATCGCGACGAAGCTGGTGATGGAACTGGCCGGGGGAACGCCATCGCAAATGGTGAAGGCGGGGGCGCCGCCGCGCCTCGACAGGGTCGTCGAATACGATCCGGCGCGCTGCGCGGGCCTGGCCGGCCTGGCCGTGCCTGAAGATCGGCAGCAGGACATCCTGCAGCGGCTCGGCTTCACGGTCACGCGAGACGAGCCCTGGCGGATCGCGGTGCCGTCATGGCGTCGCGACGTGGATGGGGCGGCCGACATCGTCGAGGAGGTGATCCGCATCGCCGGCATCGACGAAGTCCCTTCGACGCCGCTGCCGCGCGCGCCCGGCGTCGCGCGCCCAACGGCGACGCCGGAACAAATGATCGAGCGGATCGCCCGGCGGACCGCGGCGGCGCGCGGACTCAACGAAGCGATCACCTGGAGCTTCATCGCACAAAGCGAGGCCGAGCCGTTCGGCGGCGCGGCCTGGCTGCTCGCCAACCCGATCAGCGAGGACATGAAGGCGATGCGGCCCTCGCTGCTGCCCGGGCTGCTGGCGGCGGCGGCGCGCAATGGCGCGCGCGGCGTGGCGAATGTCGGTCTGTTCGAGATCGGGCGGCGCTATCTGCAAGATGCGGAGCGTCCGACGCTGGGGCTGATGCTCGCCGGCGAGCGGACCGGGCGGCACTGGCGCTCGGGCAAGGCGGTTCCGGTCGATGCCTTCGATGCCAAGGCCGAGGTGCTGGCGATCCTCGCCGCGGCGGGGGCGCCGGTCGACAATCTGCAGGCGCTGGACGGGGCGTCGGCGGTCTATCATCCGGGCCAGTCCGGGCGGCTCTGCCTCGGCCCCAAGAATGCGCTCGCCGAATTCGGCGCGCTCCATCCACGCATCGCCCGCCGCCCAACGTGGACGCGGCAAGCCTCGACGAGCGCACCCATCCCGCTTGGCAGCGCCTCAAGTTCGACGAGCTCCTCGCCCAGCAGCTCGCGATGCGCATCGCGTATCGCGAGCGCCGCGCGAAGGCCGCGCCCCCGCTTCCCGACGCGCACACCCTCACCAACGCGCTGGTGAAGTCGCTGCCATTCCCGCTCA
>DATINU010000178.1:0-6465 GCA_035473955.1 Allosphingosinicella sp. | reverse complement strand
CGCAGCCCTGGAGCGAGGACGAAACGCCGCCGCCCACCAACCTGCCCGTCGGCTGGATCGACGGCCGCTCGCTCGATTTCGCCCTGCAGACCGACAAGGCGTTCGCGGCGCCCAACCCCCGCGCGGCCGTGGTCGCCACGTCGTGGCAGGCGAGCGACGGCGCTCACACCTTCGACTATCGCCTCCCGTCCGATTGCCGCGGAGAATGGGTGCGCCTGCTGGTGACCGGGCACGACCGCCGCGAACAGGTTGCGTGGGCGCGCGGCGTCTGCGGCAATCAGGCCACGACCTGCGACGGGATGCAGGGGGATGCGATCCTCCCGGACCAGCTGCCCACGCTGGACTAGGCGCTAGCCTTCCTCGCTGCAGCGAACCCGCCAGGTGCGGCCGCGGTGGATGAGGATGCCGACATAATCGTAGCCGCGCCGCCGCGTATCGAGGCGGATGACGGCTGTCTCCCCGTTGGCATCGGCGATCTGGAGGCTGAGCCTGCGCGCGTCGATCCAGGATTGGGTGATCCTTGGCGAACTGGCATTCTCGCCGGCGGTGAACTGCTCGCGGCCGAGGCCGAAGCGGGCCTGGAAGATGCCGCCCGCCGCGTCGTTGCCGAGGCTGAGCCACAATTCCGGCCCGTCGGTCGGGCTGACCGTCGAGCTGCACAATATCGTGCTGCTGGCGAAGGCGGGCGAGGCCGCGCAGGCGAAGGCGGCGGCGATGGCGCTTGCGAGTCTCATGCGAGGCAGGATAGCAGCGCCTCGCTTGAGCCGCCATGAACGATCCGACCACCATCCGCCGCCTTTACGGACGCTCGAAAGGGCGCCCGTTGCGCGTCGGGCAATCCGATCTGGTCGAACGGCTGCTGCCCGAGCTCAGCGTGCCGGAGGAAGGGCCGATCGACAGCGAGCTTCTGTTCGGCGACCGGCGGCCGCTCCATTTCGAGATCGGCTTCGGCGCGGGCGAGCACCTCGCCCATCGCGCCGATCTGCTGCCCGATCACGGCTTCATCGGCGCCGAGCCTTTCCTGAACGGGGTCGCCGGCGCGCTGATGCACATCCGCGACAAGGCGCTCGCCAATGTCCGCCTGCACATGGGCGACGCGCTGGACGTGCTCGAGCGGCTGCCCGATGCGAGCCTGCGCTTCGTCTATCTGCTCCATCCAGATCCCTGGCCGAAGGCGCGGCACGCCAAGCGGCGGATGGTCAATCACGGCCCGCTCGACCTGATCGCGGCGAAGCTGGCGCCGGGCGGCGAATTCCGGCTTGGCACCGACGATCCGGTCTATTGCCGCTGGGCGATGATGGTGATGGGGCAGCGGACCGATTTCGACTGGCTGGCGGAGAGCGCGACCGACTTCCTGACCCGCCCGGGCGGCTGGCCCGAGACCCGCTACGAGGCCAAGGCCAGGCGCGAGGGCCGCGAGGTCTGGTATTTCCGCTACCGCCGCTGCTAGGCTGAAGGGAACGGAGGGTCCCATGTCGCACAGCGTCTGCATCGATCCCAAATGCGCCGAACTGGTCGACGGGCGGGCGAGCGCCTGCCCCAAATGCGGCGGGCCGATGCGATCGGTGGGCGAATCGCCGATCCGGGGCATCGTGCTGCTGGTCATCGGCCTCATCCTGCTCGGCCTGATGGGCACGATCAGCTGGGCGCTGCTGCCGAGTCTGTTGCGGCCGGGCCAGGAGCTGGCCGACGGCAGCAGCTTCACCGGCACCGCCGAACAGGCGCGGATGGTCTTGATCCTGTTCGGCCTGCTGCTCGCCTTCGGGTTGATGGCCGTCTTGAACGGCATCTACATGATCGTGGCGCGGCGGCAGAGCTGGCTGTTCATCATCGGCACGCTCGTGCTCGCGGGCCTGATCGTCTTCGCCGGCTTTTCCTTCATGTGGACCACCACCTAGCCGCCAGCGCGACGCGGGGGCGTCAGCCGCAGCAGCCGCGCGTTCGGCCCGTCTTCCAGCAGCCAGACCGCGCCGTCGGGCGCCTGCTCGACCTCGCGAATGCGCTCGCCCATGTCCCAGCGTTCGGTCTCGCGAGCGGCGGCGCCCTCGATATCGACATGGACCAGGGCCTGGCCGGAGAGCCCGCCGACCAGGGCGTCGCCGCGCCAGCCGGGGAACAGATTGCCCGAATAGACGATGAAATCGCCCGGCGAGATGACCGGCGTCCACCAGACCTTCGGCGCGACGAAGCCGTCGCCGGGGCTGTGATCGGGGATGTCGCGGCCGTCGTAATGATCGCCGTTGGAAACGCGCGGATAGCCGTAATTGCCGCCGCGCTCGATCAGGTTGAGCTCGTCGCCGCCGCGCGGGCCCATCTCCACCTCCCACAGCCGCCCGTCCGGCGCGAAGTGCAGGCCGAGCGGGTTGCGGTGGCCGAGCGACCAGATCTGCGCGGTCACGCCGCCCCGCGCCGCGAAGGGATTGTCGGGCGGGACGCTGCCGTCCGGATTGAGGCGGAGGATCTTGCCGAGATTGGCGTTCATATCCTGCGCCGGCGTGAATTCCTGCCGCTCGCCCGAGCTGATGAAGAGGTAGCGCCCGTCCGGCGAGAAAGCGAGGCGATGGCCGAAATGGCCGCGCCCGGTCATTTTCGGCTCCTGCCGCCAGATCACCTGGAAGCCCAGGAGCCGCGCCCGGCCGCCTTCGATCAGCAGCCGTCCGCGGCCGACCGCAGCGCCGCGCCTGCCGCCCTGCCCCGCCTCGACGAAGCTTAGATAGACGAGGCTGTTGCTGGCGAAAGCGGGATGGAGGACGACATCGCCAAGCCCGCCCTGGCCGCCATAATCGACGGCCGGAACACCGCCAACGTCGAGTGTGCCGCCGTTCGCCAAGCGCAGCTTCAACGCACCGCGCTTCTCGGTGATCAGCATGTCGCCGCCGGGCAGGAAGGCCATCGCCCACGGCTCGTCGAAGGTGGCGACCTCCTGGACCTCGAACGGCCGGGTCTGGGCGAAGGCAGGCGCGCCATCGGAGCAGGCCAGCAGGGCAAGCAGGGGCGCGAAAGCATAGGGCAAGCGAGTCATCACATCCTCCCGGCGAGCCCAACGCCTGGTCGCACCCGCCGGTGCCGCTGGCAAGTCTCCGCGCACCGGGTTAGGCTATACTCATGCGTGCCGCCGCCCTCCTCTTGCTCGCCGCTCTGGCCGGCTGCGCGACGATCGTGCCCGCGCCGCCCGCGGCGACTTCGCCGCAACTCTTCTTCGAGCGGCTGAGCGCGCTGTGCGGCGGCGCCTATGTGGGGCGCGTCGTCTCGGCCGACCCGGCCGACCGCGAGATGGCGGCGAGCCGGCTCGTCGTCGATGTGCGCGAATGCTCCGAACGCGAGTTGCGCATGGCCTTCCACGTCGGCAGCGACCGCAGCCGCGTCTGGATCGTCACCCGCACCCCGGCGGGGCTGCGGCTCAAACATATCCACCGCCACCAGGACGGGGCCGAGGATGCGCGCAGCCGCTATGGCGGCGACAGCGCCGGGCCGGGCGGCGCCGCCCGGCAGGACTTTCCCGCCGACGCCTTCTCCCGCGACCTCTTCGTGCGCGAAAGCATCCCGGAATCGATCACCAACGTCTGGTCGCTGGAGCTCGAGCCCGGGCGGCGGCTGGCCTACGCCCTGCGCCGCCCCAACCGCAATTTCCGCGTCGAATTCGACCTCACCCGCCCGGTCGCCAACCCGCCGGCGCCCTGGGGCGAGCGCTAAGTTTACAAAGTTGACGCCTGAACGCCGTTTACCGAACGCTGCTTTTCTACCGCGAATCGAATGACTTGACCGCTATTGCCGGGGTCTGAGCGGTCAAATCCTACATTGCAAGCGCTCAGAGCGTCATGATGCCCTTGCGCGGCTCGCGCGTGCCGACGCTTTCCGCCACCAAAGGCGCGCCGGCGTCGATGAGCGCCTGGCGGCGGCCCTGCGGGTTGGTCGAGATCTGCGCTTTCTCGAAGGCGTAGGTGGCCTCGAAACAGGGCTGGGCGAGCGCGCGGTCGATGAAGGCGGCGGTCCTGGGCCAGCGATCCGGATCGGGTGCGAAGCGGGCGTAAGCGGCGTTGCGGAAGAAGCTGGCGATGGCGATGTCGGCGAGGCCGATCTCGCCGAACAGCCAGCCGGTCGCCGGCAACAGCCCTTCGAGATAATCGAGCGCGGCGGGCGCGTCCTCGGCCAGGGTCTTTTCGATCCGCGCCGCATCGCCCGGCTCGCCCCAGACCGCGGGATGGACGAATTTCTGGTAGAACAGCCCCCAGATGAACACGTCCCCGAGCCGCGTATCGGCATATTCCTCGAGCCAGCGCGCGCGGGCGCGATCCGCGGGATCGGCGGGGAGCAGGGGATGACCGGGATAGGCCTCGTCCAGCCAGGCGCAGATCACCGTGGAATCGCAGAGCGTCAGATCGCCATGGACCAGCACCGGAATGCGCCGGAGCGGCGAGAGCCGGTCGAACTCCTCGCCGCCGAAGAAGGGCGTGATCGGATCGATCTCGTAAGCGAGCCCCTTCAGCGCCAGACAGGCGGTGACCTTGCGGACATAGGGGCTGACGTAGCTGCCGATGATTTTCATTCGACCAACTCTTGTTGGAGCGTGATCTGCATGACCTGCTTTTCTCGTCGAACGGGTGAGTCAGCGTCCCGGCTCAATATGTCGGCGATCCAGGCCACGATGCGAGGTATTACCTCTGTCTCGACATGAGCGCGGGCAGCGGCCGCGTTGCTTCGCTGCACCGAGCCTGCGCGAATATACAATCTTTCGTATTGGAAGTCGTGGCTTCGAGGCCAGAAGTGGGCGTCAAACAGCGTCCCGGCGTTGCGGATCAAGTGGGTCTCGATTACGACGCCGGCTTCCCCAAGCGCCGCGCTGAGGATTGAGGGCTTTAGGACGAAGCTCTCGCCCTTCGGCAGTTTGCGCGTTTCGGATCGCACGATCTTTCCTTCCCGGATGACGTTATAGATGGCTGGCCGGGGCGGGCAAATCATCCAGAGCCGAGCTTAGTCATTGCTGCTTGCCCCCCTCCGCCCTCCCCCCTATATACCCCCTGCCTTTCTCGACATCGTCAGACGTTGAGGTCGGTCCCGGGGACGGGGCCGGCGGCGGGAGAGCTTTATTGGCCGGAGTGGAAATGGCGGACATCGCCGCATTGCAGGACCTGATCGCGCCCGAGGTGGCAGCCGAGGGGCTGAGCCTCGTGCGCGTGAAGCTGACCGGCGGCACGTCCGATCCGACCATCCAGGTGATGGCCGAGCGGCCCGATACGCGCCAGCTCAGCATTGAGGAATGCGAGCGGCTGCACCGGCGGATCGCCGAGGCGCACGAGCATATTTCGGACGACTACCGGCTCGAAGTCTCCTCGCCCGGGATCGACCGGCCGCTGACCCGCCGCGCGGACTATCAGGACTGGGCGGGTCATGAGGCGCGGATCGGGCTCGCCGAGAAGGTGAACGGGCGCAAGTCGCTGTCGGGCACGCTCCAGGGCCTCGATGGCGAGGACGTGCTGATCGACGTGCCCGGCCAGGGCGAGACGCGCCTGCCGCTGGCGAACATCAATTCGGCGAAGCTGGTCCTGACCGACCGGCTGATCGCCGCCACCGCGCCGCTTTCCACCGAGGGCGCCGACATTATCGAACAAACAGACGAAGTAGAGGGACAGGAATAATGGCCACCGACGCCAACGCCGAAACCGAAACCGCGCCGCAGGGGCCCGTCTCCGCCAACAAGGCGGAATTGATCGCGATCGCCGACGCGGTCGCGCGCGAGAAGCTGATCGACCGGATGATCGTGATCGAGGCGATGGAGGACGCGATCCAGCGCGCCGCCCGCGCCCGCTACGGCGCCGAGAACGATATCCGCGCCAAGCTCGATCCGACCTCGGGCGACCTTCGCCTGTGGCGGGTCGTCGAGGTGGTCGAGGAGGTCGATGATTATTTCAAGCAGGTGAACCTCGAGGACGCCGGCAAGCTGCAGAAGGGCGCCGTGCTCGGCGACTATATCGTCGATCCGCTGCCGCCGATCGAATTCGGCCGGATCGCCGCCCAGGCCGCAAAGCAGGTGATCTTCCAGAAGGTCCGCGACGCCGAGCGCGAGCGGCAATATGAGGAGTTCAAGGAGCGGGCCGGCGAGATCATCACCGGCGTCGTCAAGCGCGTCGAGTTCGGCCACGTGGTGGTCGACCTCGGCCGCGCCGAGGGCGTCATCCGCCGCGACCAGCAGATCCCGCGCGAGATCGTCCGCGTCGGCGACCGCACCCGCTCGCTGATCCTGAACGTCCGCCGCGAGAACCGGGGGCCGCAGATCTTTTTGAGCCGCGCCCATCCCGATTTCATGCGCAAGCTGTTCGCCCAGGAAGTCCCCGAAATTTACGACGGCATCATCGAGATCAAGGCCGCCGCGCGCGATCCGGGCAGCCGCGCCAAGATCGGCGTCATCAGCCACGACAGCTCGATCGATCCGGTCGGCGCCTGCGTCGGCATGAAGGGCAGCCGGGT
>DATINU010000177.1:0-18261 GCA_035473955.1 Allosphingosinicella sp. | reverse complement strand
GTTTTCAACGGCGCCTGGGCCCCGGCCTTCGCCGGGGAACGGTCAGGACCGACCTCAGCCACCGGCGCAATCCTGCCGAGGACGGCGCCCGGCACGGCATCATCGTCCGAATGCAGCAAAATCTCGCGCAGCACGCCGGCGGCCGGCGCCGGCACCTCCATCGCGACCTTGTCGGTCTCCAGCTCGACCAGGGGGTCGTTCACCTCGACCCGGTCGCCGACTTGCTTCAGCCAGGCGCGGACGACGGCCTTGGTGCCTTCCTGCTCTTCGGGGACGAGGACGTCGATCATCTAAAAGCCCACCAATTCTTCGAGCTTGGCGCGGATCTTGGCGACGCTCGGCACCGCCCAGTTCATCAGATCCGGGTTATGCGGGCTCGGGATGTCCGGCATCGTCACCCGGGCGACCGGGGCGTCGAGATCGAGGAAGGCCTCGTCGGCGACCACGGCGGCGATCTCCGCGCCGAAGCCGCCGGTGCGCAGATCCTCGTGCACGATCAGGCAGCGGCGGGTACGGCGGACCGAGTCGAGCACCATTTCGCGATCCCAGGGCATCAGGGTGCGTAGGTCGATCACGTCGGCGGAAACGTCCTTCGCCGCTTCCTCGCAGCGCGGGACCATCGCGCCCCAGGTGACGATGGTGATCGCATCGCCTTCGCGGGTCTTCTTCGCGCGGCCGAAGGGCAGGACGTAGTCGTCGCCCGGATAAGGCCGGCGCGCCCAGACGTCGTCGAGCATCGCGCGGTGCTCGAAGAAGACCACGGGGTCGTTGCCGCGCAGCGCCGAGCGCAGGAGCCCGACCGCGTCCTCGGCATTGGACGGCGCCGCCACCTGCCAGCCCGGATTGTGGACGAACTGCACCTCGTTGGTCTGGCTGTGCCAGGGATCGCCGCACTTGAAGAAGCCGACCGGCATGCGCAGCACCATCGGCGCGGCGAAGCGGTTGTTGGTGCGCCAGCGCATCGTCCCGCAATCGTTGATCTGCTCGAGCGCGGGCTCGGCATATTTGCGGAACTGGATTTCGGGGACCGGCATGAGGCCCGCGAGCGCCATGCCGACGGCGCGGCCGATAATGCCTTCCTCGCTGAGGCTGGTATCGAAGACGCGCTCGATGCCGAACTTGTCCTGCAGGCCGAGCGTCACCGCATGAACGCCGCCCTTGGGGCCGATATCCTCGCCGAACAGGAGGACGCGGGGGTTCAGCTCAAGCTCGCGTTCCAGCGTGCGGCGGATCGCGGTGACCATGTTGATCCGCTGACCTTCGGGGCGCGGCGCCTCGGTCGATTTGGGGGCGCGATAGCCCTTGGTCCATTGTCCGCCGACAGCCTGCATCTCGCCGTCGTAGAAGACGTGGGTGGTGACGCCTTCCGGATCGGGGAAATTGCGCGCTTCGGCCTCGACGCGGGCGGCGGCGACCGCTGCCTCGGCCTCCTCGGCGAGCGCATCCCATTCGGCCTCGTCCATGACGCTGCCGACCAGATAGGATTTGAGCTTGGGCAAGGGATCGCGCGCCCATTCGGAGGCCACGAATTCTTCGGACTTGTAGGTTTGCGTGTCCTGGAAGCTGTGCCCCTGCAGGCGCGGGACGGTGAGGCGGAGCAGGCACGGCCCCTTCCCGCCCCGGACGTGGGCGACGGCCTCGGTCAGCAGCCGCGCGACCTCCGCGGGCTCGGTGCCGTCGCCCGAGAGGATGTGCAGACTGGCGAAGCTGGCGAGGTTCGCGGCGATGTCGCCGCCGGGCGTCTGGTAGGTCGAGGGGACGGAGATGCCGTATTGATTATCCTCGATGTAGAACAGCATCGGCAGCTTCTGGGTGGTGGCGATGGTCAGCGCCGACCAGAAGCCGTTGGTCGCGCAGCTCGCGTCGCCGCCGAGCACGACCGCCATCGCCTCGTCGTAGGAATCGTCTTCGAGGACGGTCTGGTAATAGCGGATCGCCTGCGCCCAGCCGGCGGTCGGCGTATATTGCGCGCCGACGCCGCCGCACATGGGCAGCGCCGGGCAGCCGTTCGGGTTCGGATAGTTGAAGACCACGCCGATATCGCGCCCGGCCGAATAGCCGCCGTCCTTGCCCATGTTGGAGCCGAGCGCATCGGCGAGCGGCACGCCGAGCGCCAGCAACATCGGCCGCGAGCGATAATAGCCGCAGGCGCCGTCGCGGGGATGATCGAGCTGCTGGCCGAGCATGACCTGCGCGACGTCATGCCCGCGCGCGCTGAACTGGTAGAGCACCTTGCGGTTGGGGACGAGGTCGGTTTCCTCCAGCTTGTCCATCGCGCGGCTGACGTGAACGAGATAGGCGATCTCCCGCCAGTCGAAGGCCGGATCCGGCGCATTGGCTTTCGCTTTGGGCTCGCGGGTCGGCGCCTCAGCCATCCATCGCCTCCAGCACCGCGGCGGCGAAGCGGTCGACGCTGTCGTCGGAAAGGCCGACGACGTTGAACCGGCCCGAGCCCGCCATGTAGATGCCGTGCTTCTCGCGCAGCGCCATGACCTGATCGGGGCTCAGCGGCAGCATCGAGAACATGCCGTTCTGGCCTTCGATATAAGCCAGCCGTTCGTCCTTGGCGGCGAGGCGGGCGCGCAGATCGCGGATGCGCGCGCACATCGCCGCGACCTCGGACATCCAGAGCGCCTTGAGCTGCGGGTCGTCGAGGATGATGTGGGCGACCGCGGCCGGATGATCGGGCGGCATCGACCACATGGTGCGGGCGAGGCCGAGCAGATTGCCGAAGGCGATGGCGGCGCCCTTCGCGCTCGATCCCTTGACGAAGAGCGTGCCCAGCCGATCCCGATAGCAGCTGAAATTCTTGTCGCAGCTCTGCGCGAGGATCGCCTGTTCGGCCGCATCGACGACCAGCCGCGCGCCCGCCGCATCCTCCTCCAGGCTCCGCCCGAAGCCCTGATAAGCGAGATCGACGAACGGGATCAGCCCGCGTGCCGCGACGACCCCGGCGACTTCGCGCCACTGGTTCATGTCGAGATCGGCGCCGGTCGGATTGTGGCAGCAGCCGTGGAGGAGGACGAGGTCGCCGCGCTCCGCCTGGCCCAGCGCGTCCATCATCCGGTCGAAGCAGATCGTGCGGCTGGCTTTGTCGTAATAGGGATAGGCGACCATCTCGACGCCGGCCGAGGCGATGAGCGGGGCATGGTTCGGCCAGGTCGGCTCGCCGGCGTAAATCCGGGCATTGGGATTGGCCCGCGCCACCAATTCGGCGCCGAGCCTGAGGGCCCCGCAGCCGCCCGGCGTCTGCAGGCCCACGATCCGCGCGTCCGTGCCGGCGCCTTCGCCGAACACGATCGGGCGGATCAAGGCGGTAAATCGCTCGTCGCCCTGGCTGCCGATATAGGATTTGGTCGGCTGGCTCTCGACCAGGCGGCGCTCGGCTTCCTTCACGCATTTCAGGATCGGGGTGTTGCCGGCACTATCGCGGAAGACGCCCACGCCAACGTCGATTTTCTCGGGCCGCTTATCGGCCTCGGCGAGCGCGATCAGCGCGATCAGCGAATCCTGCGCCTGCGCCTCCAGCCGATCGAGCAGCAGCGGCGCTTCCGCCGTCAGCACATCCGTCATTCGCGGCCCTCCTGTCGTGCGCCTGATACAACAATCGGGGATGAAGAAGTTGTCAAAGTGGACACGCGAAACCCTATTGATGAAACGTATGTTTCACCTTATGACTAATTTATGAGTGAAATATATCACTTGGATACGGTGGACCGAAGAATCGTTCGTTCGTTGCAGCGCGATGCGAGCACGAGTCACGCTGCGCTGGCCGAGACGGTCGGCGCTTCGGCGGCCTCCGTCTGGCGGCGTGTCCGCAATCTTGAAAAGGAGGGCGTGCTCGGCCCCTCGGTCCGCCTCGCCGATCCGGCCAGGCTCGGCCGCGCGGTCAACGTGATGTGCCAGGTCCGCATGCACCGCCAGACCGTCGACGCCCGCGCCGAGTTCGAAGCCTTCATCACCTCGCGCGAAGAGATCGTCGAATGCTATGCCATGTCGGGCGAATGGGACTATCTGCTGCGCATCGCCGTCGCCGACGTGGCGGACTATGACCGCTTCATCCGGCAGGGCGTTCTCGCCCATCCCAGCGTCGCCAACGCGGCGAGCAATTTCGCGCTTCGGCAGGTAAAATATACGACCGAGATTCCGGTCTGAACGGCGGGACGCGCGCCTTCGTCTTTGCCGGACGGCGCCCACCGTGATGGCCGGACCGGCTGCGCGTCGGCACCGGACATTCATTCCAACATCGGAGATTCGAAATGACCACCACCTATTACAGCGTGACTCTGGCGACCGACATCCCGCCCGGCTCGAACATCCTGGAGAAGCCCTGCCAAGCCAGAGCCACCTATCCGGACAAAAGCCATTCCAGTGACTATCCCGGGACGATCTTCGCCTGGCCCACCCAGAACAGCGTGTGCATCGCCTCGGCCTATATGAACATGGAGGCTGCGTGGATCGGCGCGACCGGCGGCACGCTGACGATCAGCACCGGCGGCGGCGCGCCGCTCAGCTACGCGATCACCGCCTTTTGCAAGATGCCGTGACGGCCCTTCGCCGGAACGCGAAGCGCTGGCGTCCCGGCGATACCGCCGCCGCCCGCCTGTCGGCAGATTGGAACCCTCCCGTCTCCCGTCTATTGAATCGCGCGCGATACGATCTCGGGCGACACGGACATGGCCGCGCGGCCTTATTGGAAGGGGCAGATCAGGCTGGCTTTGGTCTCGATCCCCGTGGAAATCTGTTCGGCGACCCGCTCGGGCGCGACGGTTGCGTTCAACCAGATCCACGAGCCTTCGGGTAAACGGATCAAGTACGAGAAGGTCGTGCCGGGGCTCGGCGCGGTCGATACCGACGAGATCGTCAAGGGCTTCGAATATAGCAAAGGCCATTACGTGCTGCTCGACGACGACGAGCTGAACGCGGTGAAGCTGGAGAGCAAGAAGACGCTGGAGCTCACCCAGTTCGTCGACGCGCACGAGATCGATCCGCTTTATTACGAACGGCCTTATTATGTGGTGCCGGCCGACGACCTCGCCGAGGAGGCGTTCGTGGTGCTGCGCGAGGCCTTGCGCGAGACCAAGAAGGTCGCGCTCGGGCAGCTGACGCTGAGAGGCCGCGAATATATCGTGAGCCTGAAGCCCTGCGGGCGCGGCATCTTGCTGGAGACGCTCCGCTATGCCGACGAGGTGGTGAAGGCGCAGGGCTATTTCCGCGACATTCCGGACAGCAAGCCGGACGCCGATTTGCTGGAGCTGGCGGAGACGCTGATCGGCAAGAAGGCGGCGAAGTTCGATCCGAGCAAGTTCCACGACCGCTATGTCGACGCGCTGAAGGATTTGATCGAGAAGAAGCGCAAGCTGAAGGGCGCGAAGATCGAGGCCGAGGAGGAGGAACTGCCCAAGCGCGGCGGTTCCAACGTGATCGATCTGATGGCGGCGCTGAAGAAATCGATCGAGAAGCCGGGCGCGAAGGCTCCGGCGGCGGCCAAGCCGGCTGCGAAGAAGGCGCCGACGAAGAGAAAGGCCGCCCGTGGCAGATAAGATCGTCACCCTGAACTTGTTTCAGGGTCCATCTGGCCACCCACCCTGCCGCTGGAGAAATGGATGCTGAAACAAGTTCAGCATGACGGAAGGGACGGATAGCCGTGGCCCGCAAGGCCGACCCGCTCGCCACCTACAACAAGAAGCGCGACTTCGCGAAAACCGCGGAGCCGGCGGGGAAGCTCGGGACGACGCGGCGCAAGCGGCTGACGTTCATGGTGCAGAAGCACGATGCGACGCGGCTGCATTACGATTTTCGGCTGGAGCTTGAGGGGACGCTGAAGAGCTGGGCGGTGACGCGGGGACCGAGCCTCGATCCCGCGGACAAAAGGCTGGCGGTCCGCACCGAGGATCATCCGATGTCCTACGCGACCTTCGAGGGGACGATTCCGAAGGGCGAATATGGCGGCGGGACGGTGATGCTCTGGGACCGGGGGCACTGGACGCCGCATCCCGGCAAGGACCCGGTAAAGACGCTTGCGGAGGGGCATCTCCATTTCACGCTTCAGGGGGAGCGGATGAAGGGGGAATGGCTGCTGGTGCGGATGAAGCCCCGGCCCGGCGAGCGGAACGAGAATTGGTTGCTGAGGAAGATCGAGGACGACCATGCGGGAAGCCCGACCGGGCTGACCGAGAAATATCTGACCTCGGTGAAGAGCGGCCGGACGATGGACGAGATCGCCGCGGGAAAGAAGACCCTGAAGAAGAGAGCAGTGTCGGCGGCGATGCCGAAATTCCAAACACCGCAAAAAGCGACGCTCGTCGATGCGGTCCCGGCGGGCGCGGGCTGGCTGCACGAGATGAAATATGACGGCTATCGCTGCCTGCTCGCGGTCGCCGGCGGGGAGAGCCGGATCTATACGCGGACCGGGCTCGACTGGACGCAGAAGTTTCCGGAGATCGCCGCGGCGGCGCGGAAGCTGAGCTGCGAGAATGCCCTGCTCGACGGCGAGATCGTGGCGCTCGACGAGAAGGGCAATACCGGTTTTTCGGCGCTGCAGGAGGCGATCTCCGAGGGCGGGCGCGGCCTGACCTTGTTCCTGTTCGACGCGCTTCAGGTCGACGGGGAGAAGCTGGAAAAGAAATCCAATCTCAAGCGCAAGCAGCGGCTCGCGGCCCTGCTCGGCGAGGGCGTGCCGCCCTTCATCCTCTATGCCGAGCATATCGCCGGCAAGGGCGAGCAATTGTTCGAGGCGATGTGCGAAGCGGGGCAGGAAGGGATCATTTCGAAGAAAGCCGACGCGCCCTATCGCCACGCGCGGACCAAGGCCTGGCTGAAGATCAAATGCACGCGGCGGCAGGAGTTCGTGATCCTCGGCTGGTCGGCGAGCGACAAGGCCGGGCGCGGCTTTCGCTCGCTGCTGCTCGGGCTGACCGAGGGGGGCAAGCTGCGTTATGCGGGCAAGGTCGGCACCGGCTTTTCGCAGGCGCTGCAGCACGAATTGCGGGCGAAGCTGGAGAGGCTGGAGCGCAAGACGCCGGCCGCCGAGGTGCCGCGGGCCGAGGCGCGCGGCGCGCGCTGGGTGAAGCCCGAGCTGGTCGCGGAGATTGCCTTCGCCGAGTTCACGGCGGAAAAGGTCGTGCGCCATGCGAGCTTCCTGGGCCTGCGCGGCGACAAGCCGGCGAAGGAGGTGACAGCCGAAGTGCCGCAAACGACCCCGGCCCCCGCCGCGGACGAGGTGAAAATCTCCAGCCCCGACCGGGTGATCTTCCCCGACGCCAAGGTCACGAAGGGGGAGCTCGCCGATTATTACCGCGCGGTGGCCGCGCCGATGCTGGTCTGGATGGGTAGGCGCCCGGTGAGCCTGGTGCGCTGCCCGCAGGGGCGCGGCAAGCATTGCTTCTTCCAGAAGCATGACAGCGGCTCGTTCGGACCGCATGTCCTGCACGTCCCGATCAAGGAGAAGGACGGACACAAGGAGGACTATCTGTACGTCGAGGACGCGGCGGGAATCCTCGCCTGCGTGCAGATGGGGACGATCGAGTTCCACGGCTGGGGCGCGTTGACCAACGACGTCGAGACGCCGGACCGGATCGTCTTCGATCTCGATCCCGACGAGGGCCTCGATTTCGCGGCGGTGAAGAAGGCGGCGCGCGACCTGAAGCGACACCTTGCCGATATGGGCCTCGTGACCTTTCCGATGCTGACCGGGGGCAAGGGCGTGCACGTGATCGTGCCGCTGACCCCCAAGGCGACATGGCCCGCGGTCAAGGATTTCGCCCAGCGCTTCGCGCTCGCGCTCGCCGAGGCCGAGCCGGAGCGCTTCACCGCCGCGCTGTCGAAGGCCAAGCGCACCGGGCGGATCTTCATCGACTATCTGCGCAACCAGCGCGGCTCGACCGCGGTGATGCCCTATTCGGCGCGCGCCCGCGAAGGCGCGCCGGTGGCGGCGCCGATCGGCTGGGAGGAGCTGGACGAGATGGCGTCCGGCGCACGTTTCAGCGTGCGCGATGTGGACCTGCTGCTCGAACGCGCGTCATCGCGCACCCTGCAGGGTTGGGGCGAAGCCGCGCAGACGCTGCCGGACGTCTAGGACTCAGGAGGCGCGGCGGGCATTGGCCCACATGTAGGGCGGCTGGCCGTAGCGGCGGCGGAAGGCGTGGGAGAGCGAGACCTGGTCCGAATAGCCGGTCGCCTCGGCAACGTCGGCGACCGATTTGCCGCCGGCGGCAAGCAGCGCAGCGGCCCGGTTCAGCCGAAGATCGCGGTGATAGGAAATCGGCGACTTGCCGAACGCCGCCTTGAAATAGCGGGCGAGGTGGAATTGCGAGAGGCCGGCGATCGAGGCCATTTCGGCGAGGCTTACGGCGCGCGCGTCATGCTGATGCAGGAAGCCGCGCGCGCGTTCCAGGCGGCGATGCAGTTCGCGGCGCGTGGACAGCTTGGCGACCTTGAGGCCCTCCATCGCCGCCCGGCTCTCGCCCAGCGGCTCGCCGATCGCGCGCGAGACCTTCGAGACCAGCAGGTCGGCGAGCTCCGGCCCGAGCTCGGGCCGCTCGGCGATCCGCCGCGCGCAGGAATAGAGGAAGCGGCCGACCCCGCTCGTGCCGGTCGACATCACGATCGCCCGGCCGAGCAGCGCGTCGCCGCCGAAGCCGTTCTCGTTCGCCGGCACTTCGGGATCGTGCGGCAGGAGCAGGCACAGGCCCGTCATCTCCGTCCGGTTGGTGCCGATGCAGGGGCTGCCGGCCTCGAGATAGAGGAAATCGCCGGGGCGGACCGCGATGCTGCGCCCGTCGATCTCGTAGCGTTCGTCGCCTTCCAGGACGAGCTTCAGCGAGGGCGCCGGCGCGCCGATGTGCGAGCTGCCAGGGCTAAGCCGGCTCAGCACCAGCTTGCCGCCGGGAATGAGGCCGCGAGGGGCCGTCAGCTGACTTTCCATGATATTGAATTCGCAGCTCATGCCGCCCCCGTGTCTTAGCCCGCTAGGACAGTAAGCACGGCGAAAATGAACCTCAGCTTACAGCTGCGTGCCGATCGCCCAGGTCGAGGCGGCGGCGAGGCCGGCCGCGAGCAGGAAGCGCCAGGCCGGCGCCGGCGCCATTGGCGTCTCGGCCGGTTCACCGGGACGGCCGCCGGTCACCATCGGCGAGATCAGATTGTCTCGCTTCACGATCAGGTAGAAAAGAATGGCGGCGACGTGAAAGACGATGAAGCCGACCAGGATCCAGAAGACCTGCTCGTGCCGCTCCGCGAGAATGCGGGCGGAATCGAAATCGATCAGGTGCGACAGCGGCCCGGGCTGAATGCCGTCCTCGTCGCTCGCGAACAGGCCGAGGCCGATCACGGTCGCGAGCAGGGTGAGGAGGATGAGCACGCTGAGCGCGCCGAGCGGGTTGTGGCCGATGCCAGGCTTCGCGCCGCGCAGATAGGCGACGATCGCGCGGGGGCCCTTCACGAACGAGGCGAAGCGCGCGGTCGAGCTGCCGATCAGCCCCCAGAACAGGCGAAAGAGCAGCAGGCCCAGGGCGATCTGGCCGAGCAGGAGGTGAAGCCCCAGCTCATGCTCTTCGGCCGTCCACCAGAGCGCCGGAATCAACAGCACGATCAGCCAGTGGCAGAGCCGCGTCGGCCAATCCCAGATCGCGATCCGGTTCAATTCGCCGGACCCCGGTAGCTTTCGTGGCAGCCGCCGCAGGCGCCCTGCAGGGCCGGCAAGGCGGCGCGGATCCGGGCGATGTCGCCACTGCGCGCCGCCGCATCCATCTGCCGGGCGGCGACGAGCAGGCGTCCGCCGGCGAGGCGGAAGCCCTGCCGGTCCGACCAGATTTCGGCCTTGGCGCGGGTGCGGATGCCCGCTTCGGGCCCGGTGCCGCGCGGAAACCATTGCAGGACTTGCGGCGCGTAGCGGAGGATTAGCGCCGACCGGCTTCTGATCTGGGGCAATGAGGGCGAGCCGCTGCGCACCTGTTCGATCAGGCCGTGCATGGCGCTCCCCATCTGCTTGTAATTGGCCTGCCGCATCCGGATCGTGTCGGCGGGGGCGAAAGCGAAGGCGGCGCCGGCGAAGGCGGCCAAGGCGATCGTGGCGAGGACGGCATGCTTCACGCGGAACGCTCCTGCTGCGGACGGCGGCTTCATAGCGCGGGAAACGTGCCAGACAAGAAAACGCCCCGGCCAGGGGGAGGTGCCGGGGCGTTGCTCGCTTCCCGGTCCGGCGATACGCAACTGGCCGGACCCGGAATAGCGCGTCGCCACCGGGTTTACGGCGATTCAGCTGACGCGTTTCTGAATCGACGCGTCAGCCGTTGTTCAGGAAAGCCGGGGCGCGGTGCCCCTAGTTGCAGCGGTTGCGGGCGACTTCGCGGCCGACGATCGCGCCCACCGCGCCGCCCACGATCGTGCCGGTCGCGCGGTTGCGCCCGCCGTCGATCGCCCGGCCCACCAGCGCGCCGGCGGCGGCGCCGACGATCAGCCCGGCCGTGCCGTCGCGGCGGCGGCAATAGGTGCGGCCGTTCTCCTGCCAGGTCGGCCCGCTATAATAGCCGTCATTGTCGTAATAGCTGCCGTAATTCTCGCTCTGGGCGGCTGGCTTGGGGCCGCCGCCGGCCATTGCAGGCGCCGCGATCGCCAGAGCGGCGAGGCCGATAATGAGTGTCCGCATGACTTCGATCCCCTTGAAAACGCCGAGTCGGCAGGGCCTCGTCCTACGCCTCTCGTTACGCCCCGCCAACGACTTTCACCCAAGGTGTTCTAGCTAAATAATACACTTTATCCCTTGCAACGGGAGGGACGAAGCCCCAATCTCGCAGCGAGAGTTTTTCTCTGGGGAACGAGATGGCCACGCAGACCGAAACCGCGACCAAGACCGCCGCCGAAACCACGCTGACGCTGGAAGCGCCGCAGCCGCTGCAGGTCGTCCAGCCCGAGCAGGCGGCGGGCCTGGTCCCGCTCAAGGAAGAGCAGAAAAACCAGCTCGAGGAGAAGGTCGATTCCTTCATCGCCGAGCTGGTCGCGCTCGATGCCAATTCCCCCGATTTCGGGAAGAAGGTCGATCAGCTGACCTCGATGGGCAGCAAGGAGATTTCCGAGGCGGCGGGGCACAGCAACCGCTTCCTCGACCGCCCGGTGAAGGCGATCGACAAGGATACCGGGATCGGCGCGAACCTCATGGAATTGCGCAAGACCGTTGAGGGGCTCGACCCCGGCCGCGGCGTGAAGCCCCGCAAGCTGTTCGGCTTCATCCCCTGGGGCAATTCGCTGCGCGGCTATTTCATGAAATACCAGTCCGCGCAGACCCACATTTCCTCCATCCTCGCCGCGCTCGCCAGCGGCAAGGACGAGCTCTTGATGGACAATGCGGCGATCGACGTCGAGCGCGCCAATATGTGGAAGGCGATGGGCAAGCTCGAGCAGATGATCCACATCTCCAAGGCGCTCGACCAGAAGCTCGAGGACAAGGCGAACGAGCTGGACGCGACCGAGCCCGCCAAGGCCAAGGCGATCCGCGAGACCGCGCTCTTCTACACCCGCCAGCGCACCACCGATCTGCTGACCCAGATGGCGGTGACCGTGCAGGGCTATCTCGCGCTCGATCTGGTCAAGAAGAACAATGTCGAGCTGGTGAAGGGTGTGGACCGGGCGTCCACCACCACCGTTTCGGCGTTGCGCACCGCCGTCACCGTCGCCCAGGCGCTGACCAACCAGCGGCTGGTGCTCGAGCAGATCACGGCGCTCAACACCACCACCGCGAACATGATCGAATCGACCGGCGAGCTGCTGAAGAGCCAGAGCGGCGAGATCCACAAGCAGGCCGCCAGCTCGACCATCCCGCTGGAAACGCTGCAGCGCGCCTTCCAGAACATCTACGACACGATGGACATGATCGACCGCTTCAAGGTCGAGGCGCTCGGCAACATGAAGCAGACCGTGAACACGCTGACGACCGAGGTGGAGAAGAGCCGCGGCTATATCGCCCGGGCCGAAGGCGTCGAGCAGAACCGGCTTGCCGGCGGCGGCAGGACGGAATCGCCGCTGACCGCGCTGGAGGGCTGACTCGCGAATGTCCGATTCCTACCAGGTCGACAAGGCGATCTCCCGTTTCGACGAGGTGATGGGCCGGCTCGACCGCACCGACGCGGCGCGCGACGCCCGCACCCGCGACGTGAAGCGCGGCACCGCGGCTTATGCGCAGCGGCTCGCCAATATCGGGCTCGTCCTCGCCATCCTGATCGGCGCCACGATCGGCTTCGGCCTGATCGTCGGCCCGATCGGCTTCGGCGGCCTCTTCCTGGTGATCAGCGTTGCCGTGCTTGCGGTGCTGGTGCTGGGCCTGGGGGCCGGCGCCGAGAAGCCGATCGTCGATTATAAGGAAGACATGCCGAACCGCGCCGTCGTGCAGCGGCTCGACAGCCTGCTCGTGCAGAAGCGCGCCGCCCTCCCCGCCCCCGCCGCGCGCGAGCTCGACCAGATCAGCAGGCAGCTGCCCTTGCTTGAATCCCGGCTGGGCGAGACGGCGGTGCTCGATCCGCTGGCGCAGGACGCCCGCCGGCTGATGGGCAAGCATCTGCCCGAGCTGATCGCCCGCTACGAGCGCGTGCCGCAAGCCTATCGCGCCGAGCGCGACGGCGAGGGGCTGACGGTCGACGAACGGCTCGTCCAGGGGCTCGGCGCCGCCAGGACCGCGCTCGACGATCTCGGCCGCAAGCTCGCGCACGAGGATCTCGACGCCTTCGAAACGCAGGGCCGCTTCATCGAGAGCCGCTACAAGGACGGCGAGGAAGCGCTGAAGGCCGAATAAGATGTCTTTCGAGCTCGAACGCATCCTCTACGAGACCGAGGATTTCCTGCGGAAAAGCCTTGGCTCCTCGAGCCAGCGCGCGGCCAAGAAGCGGCGCGCGCAGCGCAAGCTCGAGGAGTTCGGCCGGCGCTTCAAGCGCGCCTGCTTCATTTTCGCCGGGCTGATGGGCGCGATGCTCGGCTGGGCGATCTTCGTGTCGCCGCTCCCCGTCATCACCTGGTTCTTCGGCGGGCTGACCATCTTCTTCGTCGCTTTGATCTCGACCTTCTGGGAGACGCGCAAGCCCGCCGAGGCGGCAGACCGGCAGGGCGTCCCTGCCCTGCCGCTCGACGAACTGGCGGCGCGGGCCGAGGAAGGGCTGCTCGACCGCTGCCGCGAATTGCCGGGCCGCGCCCAGGGCGCCGCCGACGCCGCCCTCGCCCGGCTCGCCGAGCTGCAGCCGCATCTGGGCAATCTCGATCCGAATTCGGTGCTCGCCGGCGACGCGCGGCGCCTGATCGGCCAGCATCTGCCGCGGCTGGTCGATTCCTATCTCGAGCTTCCGGCCAGCGCCCGCGCGCCCGGTTCGGAAAGCAGCCAGCGCTTCACCGAGAGCCTTTCGATCGTCGCGAACGAGCTGGACGGCCTGCTCGAAACCTGCTGCCGCGACCGCCAGATGAATTTCGACACGCAGACCCGCTTCGTCGAGGCACGCTACAAGGATGACGATCGCCTCGGCGGAGACTGAACTTTTCCGGGTGCGAACAGGGGTAGCAGAATGTGCTCGCCCCCTCCTCGCTCAGGCGACTTCCATGCCGTCTGTTACCCAATTGTCACGATTGCGTCATGAAATGCCGGCGGTACGGCCAAAGGCTTATCCTACCTCGTAATTTCACCTAGTCTGCCAGGCATATTTGGGATCTTTTCCGAGGGGGGAAATCATGGCCCGCACATCCAAGCTCGCGTTCCTGCTGTCCACATTGTCCAGCTTCGCCATCGCCACGCCTGCCTTGGCGCAGGACCCGGCGCCCGATAGCCAGGCGACCGAAGACCAACCGGATTCCGGCCAGGCCGTGATCGTCACCGGCACCCGCCGGACGGATCGCACCGTCGCCGACAGCCCCGTCCCCGTCGACGTGATCGGCGAGGCCGCGATCGAGACTTCCGGCCAGACCGAGACCAACAAGATCCTGAACAGCCTCGTCCCCTCGTTCAACTTCCCGCAGCCCTCCATCGCCGACGGCACCGACGCGCTGCGCCCGGCCTCGCTGCGCGGCCTCAGCCCCGATCAGACGCTGGTGCTGGTCAACGGCAAGCGGCGGCACGTCTCGGCCCTGCTCAACATCAACGGCACGGTCGGCCGCGGCAGCGCCGCCGTCGATCTCAACCTCATTCCCGGCCTCGCCATCCAGCGGGTCGAGGTGCTGCGCGACGGCGCCTCCTCGCAATATGGCTCGGACGCGATCGCGGGCGTGATCAACATCCAGCTGCGCAACGCCGATCATGGCGGCCGCGCCGTCGCGACCTATGGCCGCTACGAAACGACCGAAGAGGGCGTCGCCAACGTCACCGGCCTGCAGACCACTGCCGGCCAGCCCTTCCTTGACCCGGCCGACACCCGGGTCTTCGCCGCCACCAGCGACGGCGAGCGGCATCGCAGCGATGGCCGGATGTGGACGATCGGCGCCAATTTCGGCCTGCCGATCGGCGAGGGTTTCGTGAACTTCACCGCCGAATATCGCGACCGCAACCCGACCCAGCGCGAGGGCGCCGACCTCAGGCCGAACTACAACCGGCCGACCGCCGCCTTCGACGCACGGGAGCTGACCTTCGACCGTTACGAGTTCCGCTACGGCGATGCCGACACCCAGGATTACTCCTTCTTCCTCAACCTGGGCATGCCGCTCGGCGGCGATTGGGAACTTTACGGCTTCGGTTCCTACGGCAACCGCGACGGCCTCAGCGCCGCCAACTACCGCAACCAGAACGCCGCGGCCAACCGCGATTACGGCACGCTCCTGCCTGGCCAAACGCCGACCGCCGTCAACTTCGTGCCGCTGACGCCGGACGGCTTCCTGCCTTTCATCGGCACCGATCTGGAAGACTATGCCGGGCTGATCGGCGCACGCGGGGAGATTGCCGGCTGGAACGCCGATTTCTCGCTTGGCTATGGCCACAACAGCTTCGATTATACGGTGAGCAACACGCTCAACACTTCGTTCGGGACGAACAGCCAGCGCACCTTCGACGCCGGCGGACTGCGCTACGGCCAGTTCGTCGCCAACCTGGATTTCTCGCGCGAATATGACATCGGTACCGCCGGCCCGCTTTCGGTCGCCGCCGGCCTCGAATATCGCAGCGAGAATTTCCAGATCCGCCCTGGCGACCTGCAATCCTACGCCACCGGCCCGCTCTTCCGCGCCTCGATCGCGACCACGGCCGTGGATTGCGCCAATCAGGGCGGCGTCTACAATGGCGGCACCGGCATCTGCTCCTTCCCCGGCCGCGCCGCGCCGGCGGGCGCGCAGGGCTTCCCCGGCATCCCGGCGGCCAGCGCCACCGACGAAGGGCGGCACTCCTATGCGGGCTATGTCGAGCTCGACGCCGATCTGGCCGAGGGCTTCACCGCGGTCCTCGCCGGCCGTTACGAGCATTTCTCCGATTTCGGCGACACGCTGAACGGCAAGCTCGCGCTCCGCTACGAGGTGGCGCCGGGCTTCGCGCTGCGCGGCTCGATCTCGAACGGCTTCCGCGCCCCCTCGCTCCACCAGCAATTCTTCACGACCACCTCGACCAACTTCATCAACGGCCTGCCCGTCGACATCAGCACCCTGGCGGTCGACAGCCCGGTCGCGCGCGCGCTGGGCTCAAGCGATCTGCGGCCCGAGAAATCGGTCAACCTCAGCATCGGCGCGACCGCCAATCCGGTCACCGGGCTCACCTTCACGATCGATTACTACCAGATCGACATCGACGATCGCGTCGTGCTGACCGAGAATCTCGGCGCCGCCGGCTCGGGCACGGCCGCGGTCAACAACGCGGTGAAGGCCGTGCTCGACGCCAACGGCTTCCAGAGCGTCGGCGCGGCCCGTTTCTTCATCAACGGCCTCGATACGCGCACGCGCGGCCTCGACGCGGTGCTGAGCTATCGCCTGCGCACCCAGAGCGTCGGCAACTGGACGCTGACCGCGGCCTATAATTACAACAAGACCAGCATCCAGCGGCGGATCAACGATCTCGGCCCGCTCGCCACCATCCCCGGCATCGTCCTGTTCGGCCGGGTCGAGGGGATCCGCTTCACCGACGGCCAGCCGCGCGACAAGGTCGTGCTCAGCGCCGACGGCGAGCTGGGCGATTTCGGGCTCAACCTGCGCACCACCCGCTTCGGCCGGGTGATCTCGCCGGGCGCGACCGCGCCGCTCGCCGATCCGACCAGCCTCACGCTGCTCGGCCCCGACGACATTCGCCTGGGCGCGAAGTGGATCACCGACGTCGAGCTTCGCTATCGCCCGATCGAGCACCTCGAATTCGCGATCGGCGCGAACAACGTCTTCGACGTCTATCCGGACCGCTCGCCCTTCGGCGCCCGCCCGGCCTCCATCGGCGGCGTCTATCCGATCAACCAATATTACCTGCCCTATTCGGGCTTCTCGCCGTTCGGCTTCAACGGCCGCTTCCTCTACGGCCGGGTATCGTTCGATTTCTGACGCTTATCCCGGGCCCGCCGTCGGGCGGGCCCGGGACGAAGTTCATCAGAGCCTGCCGAGCAGCACCAGAATGACGACGATGACGAGGATGGTGCCGAGCAGGCCCGACGGGCCATAGCCCCAGCTGCGGCTATGCCCCCAGGTGGGCAGCGCGCCGAGGAGAATGAGGATCAGGACGATGATCAGGATCGTGCCAAGCATTTAGGCCTCCATGGTCTGGCTTCGCGAGCGAAACGACCCTGGCGCCGATCCGTTTCATGCTTTCTCCATCCTGAGCCGCCCGCAGCGGGCGAACGAAAGGATCAGCGCGAGGGCGAGCGGCACCATCGAGAGCATGGCGGCGAGATCGGTCGGCCAGACGAAGGCCCAGATCGCCGCATTGGCAAGGCCGCCGAGCACGAAGGCCCAGCCCGAGAATCTCATCGCCGCTTGTTTCGCAGCCAGCCGCGGCGAGCCGGGATCGTAGCGGACCAGCTTGCGCGGCGCGATATTGCCGTAGGCGGCGATGATCAGCCCCGCGGCGACCCCGTAAAGGCGCCCGGCCAGATCGTGGTCCGCATCCTCGACCAGCCCCCAGCTGCGCGCCGCGAGCGCGCCGAGCGGGAGCAGGATCAGGACCGCGGCCCCGGCAATCGCCCAGGCGAGCTGCTTCTGTTTCTCGGTCATACCTTCTCTTCCTTCGTTGCGGGCGCGGGGGCTTCCCGCGCCAGATCGAGCCCGACCGCCTGGGCGAGCCCCATCAAGGCCTCTTCAAGCACCGACATGCGCAGGCGATAGATGATCGATTTGCCGTGCTTGCTGGCATCGATCAGCCCGGCCTCGCGCAGGACGTTGAAATGGGCGGACATGGTCGGCTTGGAAACGTCGAACCGGGCCGCGAGCTCGCCCGCGCTCAGCGGCCGCTCCCGCAAGAGCGCCAGCACCTGGCGGCGCGTCGGATCGGCGATGGCTTTGAACACGGAGCTCATGATTCGATAATTAGCTATTTATCGAAATGAGTCAAGCCGCGAAGAGCGACCTCGCTTTCGCCAAAGCCGCAACGCCCGCCTGCAACGTCGCTTCCTGCTTGGCGAAGCAGAGGCGGATGACGTTGGTGACCGGCGCCTCCGCGTAGAAGGCGGAGACGGGGATGGCGGCGACCCCGGCCTCGCGGACGGCGCGGTCGCAGAAGCTCATATCGTCGAGCGCGATGCCCGAGGCGGCGAGATCGACGTTGAGGAAATAGGTGCCCTCGGCCGGGAGCACGGCATAGCCCTCCCGCTCCAGCGCGGCGGTCAGCGCGTCGCGCGAGGCGGCGAAGCGGGCGCGCATCTCGCGATAATAGCTCTCGTCCTTGCCGAGGCCCCAGGCGACCGCGGCCTGGAGATTGGGCGGCGTCGTGAAGGTGAGGAACTGGTGCGCCTTCGCGACCATCGCGGCGAGCGGCGGCGGCGCCACCGCCCAACCGACCTTCCAGCCGGTCAGCGAGAAGATCTTGCCGGCAGAGCCCAGCTTCACCGTCCGCTCCGCCATGCCGGGGAGGGAGGCGAACGGAAGGTGCGACCGCCCGTCGAAGACGACATGTTCCCAGACCTCGTCGGAGACGGCGACGGCATCGTGGGCGACGCAGGCCTCGGCGAGCAAGGCCAGCTCTTCGGCGTCGAACATCCGCGCCGTCGGGTTGTGGGGATTGTTGAAGAGGACGAGGCGGGTCTTGGGCGTGAAGGCCGCGGCCAGCGCCTCGGCGGTGATCCGCCAGCCGGGCGGGGTCAGCCGAACCAATTTCGCCACGCCGCCGGCGCGCTCGACAAG
>DATINU010000176.1:0-7325 GCA_035473955.1 Allosphingosinicella sp. | reverse complement strand
GGCGGCGGAAGGAACGGCGCGGCGCAGGTTGATGAAGCCGTGCACCGTGCCTTCCGCCTCGATATAGGTCGTTCGCACGCCCGCTTCGATGCAGGCGGCGGCATAGGCGCGGCCCTGATCCCGGATCGGATCGAGGCTGGCGGTCGTAACGAGCGTCGGCGGCATCCCCGCCTGGCTCTTCACCAGCGGCGAATAGCGCCAGTCCGCGGCGTCGGCGCAATAGCATTCCTCGAACCAGTCCATGCTCGGCTGGGTCAGCATATAGCCTTCGCCGAAATCCTCCTTGCTCGGGTAGCCCTTGCCGGGATCGGCGGCCGGATAGATCGGCCATTGCGCGAGCACCGGCACGGCGGCGGGTTCGTCGCGGAGCGCCAGCGTGACGACGATCGTGAAATTGCCGCCTGCGCTGTCGCCGCAAATGACGAGGCCGGTAACCTGCCGCCCGAGCGCTTCCGGGCTGGCCGCGGCCCACCGCGCCGCCGCGACCGCGTCGTCGATACCCGCCGGCCAGGGGCATTCGGGAGCCAGCCGGTAGTCGACCGCCAGCACCGGCATGTCGAGCTCGCGCGCCATCTCCGCGCAGAACGGCTCGTGCGTGTCGAGATCGCCGAACACGAAGCCGCCGCCATGGAGGAACAGGAAAAGCGGCCCGGCCTCCCGCGTCTCCCGCGCGTCGAACAGCCTGAGCGGAATCTCGCCGGCCGGCCCCGGACAGGAAAGATCGCGGATCACCGCCAGGTCGCCCGTCGGCACATCGGCGACATGGCGCGACGCGACCATCATCCGGCGCGCCTCGACCGGCCCGGCCTCATAGGTTTTCGGCCCGGGCAAAGCGCCGATCCAGTCGAGAAACTGCCGCACGTCGGGCCGGACATAGGGATCGGACAAGGGCCATCCTTTGCGAAAAGCGAATCGGTCGGCGATGCTCATAAGCCAAGCCGCCGCCTGTTGTCGCGGCGGGCGGAGGGGTTTAGGGTCGGCGCAACAGCTGCAATCGTCCGAAGGATCCGCCGTGGCCACGGCCAGACATTATCTCACCCCCGAAGAAGCCAAGTCCGATGCACCCCTCGAGGCCGTGGTGGTCCGTTTCGCGGGCGACAGCGGCGACGGCATGCAACTGACCGGCGGCCAGTTCACCCTCTCGACCGCGCTCGCCGGCAACGATCTCGCCACCTTCCCGGATTTCCCGGCCGAGATCCGCGCCCCCCAGGGCACGACCTTCGGCGTCTCCGCCTTCCAGATCAATTTCGGCTCGGCCGCGATCGAAACCGCGGGCGACGCGCCCGACGTGCTGATCGCGATGAACCCGGCGGCGCTCAAGACCAACGTCAACGACCTCAAGCTCGGCGGCCTGATCATCGCCGACGAGGGCGAGTTCGGCGCGCGCAACCTCGCCAAGGCGGGCTATGAGGCCAATCCGCTCGACGACGACCAACTCGCCCGCTGGCAGGTGATCCGGCTCAACATCTCGCAGCTCACCCTCGACGCGGTGAAGCCCTTCGGCCTGGGCAACAAGGAGGCGCTGCGCTGCAAGAATATGTGGACGCTCGGGCTCGCGCTCTGGATGTTCGATCGCGACCGGGGGCCGATCGTCGATTGGCTGAAGACGAAATTCGCCAAGGCGTCCGAGCTGGCCGAGGCCAATATCGCCGCGCTCAACGCCGGTCATGCCTATGGCGAAACCGCCGAGCTGGGCGGGCAGGTCGCCCAGCACCATATCGCCGCCGCGCCCGCCGAGCCCGGCCTCTACCGGACCGTCACCGGCGCCGAGGCGATCTCGCTCGGGCTGGTCGCGGGCTGCAAGCTGGCCGGGCTTCCCATGTTCTTCGGCGGCTATCCGATCACGCCGGCCTCGGCGATCCTCCACCATCTCTCCCGGCTCAAGGAATATGGCGTCACCACCTTTCAGGCGGAGGATGAGATCGCGGCGATCGGCGCCGCGATCGGCGCCAGCTTCGCCGGCTCGCTCGGCGTCACCTCGTCGTCGGGGCCGGGCATCGCGCTGAAGATGGAGGCGATGGGCCTTGCGATCATGACCGAGCTGCCGCTCGTCATCATTAACTCGCAGCGCGGCGGCCCCTCCACCGGCCTGCCGACCAAGACCGAGCAATCCGACCTCTACCAGGCGGTCTATGGGCGCAACGCCGATGCACCGCTGCCGGTGATCGCCGCGCGGTCGCCGGCCGACGCCTTCGATTGCGCGATCGAGGCCTGCCGCATCGCGGTCCAGTATATGACGCCGGTGATGCTCCTGACCGACGGCTATATCGCCAACGCCGCCGAGCCCTGGCGCGTACCCGACATGGCGAGCTACGAGCCCTTCCCGGTCGCGTTCCACGACGAAGCGCCGGGGGAAGGGGAGTCGGTCAATCCCTATGCTCGCGACGAGAAATTGAAGCGGGTCTGGATCAAGCCGGGCACGGCGGGGCTGATGCACCGGATCGGCGGCATCGAGAAGAATGTCGGCACCGGCCATATCGATTACGATCCGGCCAACCACCAGGCGATGACCGACATCCGGGCCGACAAGATCATGGGTGTCGCGAACACGTGCCCCGATCAGGACGTGTGCCTCGGCCAGCAGGGCGGTAAGCTTGCGGTCGTCGGCTGGGGCTCGACCTTTGGGCCGATCCATCAGGCGGTCCGCCGCGCGCGCAAGGACGGCAAGGATGTCAGCCACATCCATATCCGTCACATCTGGCCGTTGCCCAAAAATCTCGGCGATTTGTTAAAGTCTTATGATCGGATCATCGTACCGGAAATGAACAAGGGTCAGCTCAAGACCCTGCTCCGCGACCAATATCTGGTCGACGCCCGCCCGGTCACCAAGGTCTCCGGCCAGCCCTTCAAGATCGCCGAGATCGAGGCGGCGATCGAGGAGGCGCTTATATGAACCCGCCCCGCCTGATTCCGCTGGTGCTGATGCTCGCGGTGGTCGTCTGGCTGATCTGGTATTTGCGATGAGGATTTTTTCATGACCGAGATGGTCAAGCTGACCGCCAAGGATTTCGCCACCGATCAGGAAGTGCGCTGGTGTCCGGGCTGCGGCGATTATGCGGTGCTCAAAGCCGTGCAGCGGACGATGCCGGATCTCGGCGCCGATCCGTCCAAGACCGTGTTCGTCTCCGGCATCGGCTGCTCGTCGCGCTTCCCTTATTATATGGAGACCTACGGCTTCCACACGATCCACGGCCGCGCGCCGGCGGTGGCGACGGGGGTGAAGCTCGCCAATCCCGAGCTCGACGTCTGGATCATCACCGGCGACGGCGACGCGCTGTCGATCGGCGGCAATCACACGATGCATATCCTGCGCCGTAACCTCGATTGCCAGATCCTGCTCTTCAACAACGAGATTTACGGCCTCACTAAGGGCCAATATTCGCCGACCAGCCGCGTCGGCACGCGCAGTCCCTCGACGCCGTTCGGCTCGGTCGACCGGCCCGTCCGCCCCTGCGCCTTCGCGCTCGGTTCCGGCGGCCGCTTCGTCGCGCGAGGCATCGACGTCAGCAAATATCTCCCGGACGTGCTGAAGGCCGCCCATGCCCATAAGGGTGCGGCCTTCGTCGAGATCTTCCAGAATTGCATCGTCTACAATGATGATGTGTTCGCGCCGTTCACCGCCAAGGAGCATAGCGGCAAGCAGCTCTGGCTGAAGGCGGGCGAGCCGATGCTGTTCGACAGCGGCAGCAAGGGCCTGACCCTCGATCGCCAGGCGCTGAACCTCAAGGTCGTCGAGGTCGCGGACGGCGATTGGCAGGCGGCGGACGTGATCGTCCACGATCCCACCAACAAGGCCGTCGCGCACATGCTGATCGACATGCCGATCGGCAGCTTCCCGATGGCGCTCGGCGTGATCTACGACGATCCCCGTCCGACCTTCGAAAGCGCAGTGCGCCAGCAGAATGAAGAGGTGGCGAAGGGCAAGCCCGCGGACCTTCAGGCGCTCGTCTCCAAGGGCCAGACCTGGCAGGTCGAAAAGGAGCCGCGCGAGGCCTGAACCATGCTGCAGCGGGGCAAGCATCTGGTCGGGGCGGATATGCGGTTCGCGACCGGCGGCGGGCTGTTCGCGCGGCTGTTCGCGCCCGGCTTCCGCAAAGTGCTCGACCGGATCGATGCCGGGCTGGCCGCTGGGCGGATCGACGCGACCCTGCCGGACGGCAGCTTCCGCATCCTCGGCGGACGCGGGGAGGGGCCGTCGGTCACCGTCCACCTGCGCAGCTGGCGCTCGCTGATCCGGCTCGCGACCTCGGGCTCGGTCGGCTGGTACAAGGCCTGGGCGCTCGGCGAATGGACGAGTCCCGATCCGGTGCCGCTCTTCGATCTGTTCATGCGCAACGCGGTCACGCTCGGCGATGCGGCGCGAGCGAAGGGGCCATGGAAACTGGTCAACTGGGCCGCGCATCGCCTCCGCGCCAACGATCCGCGCCGCGCCCGCCTCAACATCGCCCACCATTACGATCTCGGGAACGATTTCTACGCGGCCTGGCTCGATCCCGGCATGACCTATTCGAGCGCCGTGTTCGCATCACAGGACGAGACGCTGGAGGAGGCGCAGGAACGGAAGGTCCGGCTGCTGCTCGACCGGCTGGAACTCAAGCCCGGCCAGCATCTGCTCGAGATCGGTTGCGGCTGGGGCGGGCTCGCCGAGATCGCCGCTCGCGATTACGGCGTGCGCGTCACCGGCCTCACCTTGTCGGCCGAGCAGAAAGCCTATGCCGAGGCGCGGCTTGCCAAGGCGGGCCTCGCGGACAAGGCGACGATCGCCCTCAAGGATTATCGCGAGGTCGACGGCACGTTCGACGCCGTCGCCAGCGTCGAGATGGTGGAGGCGGTCGGGCAGGAATATTGGCCGGCCTATCTCCAGAGCATCGCCCGCGCGCTGAAGCCCGGCAGCAAGGCGGCGATCCAGTTCATCTCGATCCGCGACGAATTGTTCGAACGCTACGCGGCGAGCGCGGACTTCATCCAGACCTACATCTTCCCTGGCGGCATGCTGATCGCCGAAGACAAATTCCGCCGCATCGCCGAGGCGAGCGGCCTCGCCTGGCGGGACCGGCAAAGCTACGGCCTGGATTATGCCGAAACGCTGAAGCGCTGGCGGGCCAGTTACGCCCGCGCGGTCGCGGAAGACCGGCTCCCGGCCGGTTTCGACGCCGCCTTCCACGATCTGTGGCTTTATTATCTGATGTATTGCGAAGGCGGCTTCCGCGGCCGCGGCATCGATGTCGCGCAGGTGACGTTGGTCAAGCCTGCTTGATCAATGTCATCCCGAACTCGTCTCGGGATTCATGAACACCGTCCTCGCCGGATTGTCGCCGTCCGTGTTCATGGATGCTGAAACAGATTCTCAGCATGACGAGGGAGTTCAGGTCGGCACGTCGAACCGTATGCCCGTCTCGAACTCTCCGGTCAGCAACGCCACCACCGCATCCGCCACCGCGCCCGGCGGCTTCAGCGTCGCCGCGTCTTCGCCCGGATAGGCGCGGGCGCGCATCTTCGTGGCCGTCGCGCCCGGATTGACGATCGCGACCCTGATCGGGCTGATGTTGCGCGTCTCGTCTGCATAAGCGAGCGCCAGCGCGTCGAGCGCCGCCTTGGACGCGGCATAGCCGCCCCAGAAGGCGCGCGGGCTTTCGGAAACGCCGGAGGTCATTGCGACGACGCGGCCCGCCTTGCTCTTGCGCAACAGCGGATCGAAAGCCGCGATCAGCGCCTGCTGGGCGAGCACGTTCAGCGTCAGCACCTGGTTCAGCTCTTTGGCGTCGAGCTGGTGGACCGGCATCAGGCTGCCCAGCATCGCCGCGTTCAGGACGAGGATGTCGAGCGCCTCCCAGCGCCCCGCCACCGCCTCGGCGAGCCTGGCGATGCTGTCGCCCTGGACCAGATCGAGCGGCGCGATCGTCGCCGCGCCGCCGGCGGCGTGGATCCGCTCCTCCACCGCCTCCAGATCGCGCGCCGTCCGCGCGGTCAGCACGACATGCGCGCCTTCGGCGGCCAGTGCCTCGGCCGTCGCCGCGCCGATCCCCCGGCTCGCGCCGGTGACCAGCGCCAATTGGCCTTCAAAGAATCGCGTCATCTCACCCTTTCGTCATGCTGAACTTGTTTCAGCATCCATTTCTGCGACGTTCGCGAATGCTCGAAGATGGACCCTGAAACAAGTTCAGGGTGACGGATCAGGTCAGGCGGCGCGATCGTCGGCGAGGACCAATTGGCCCTTCTTCTCGAGCTCCGCCTGGTCGGTCAGGCTGGTCGGATAGTCCCCGCTGAAGCAGGCATCGCAATGCTGCGGCGCCGCCTCGTCGCGGCCCTCCTCGCCGATGGCGCGGTAGAGGCCGTCGATCGAGAGGAAGGCGAGGCTGTCCGAACCGATATAGCGGTTCATCTCGGCGACGTTCATCTGCGCGGCGAGCAATTTCGCCCGCTCGGGCGTGTCGACGCCATAATAGCAGCCGTGCCGGGTGGGCGGGCTGGCGATGCGCATATGCACCTCGCGGGCGCCGGCCTCGCGCATCATCTGCACGATCTTCACCGAGGTCGTCCCCCGCACGATCGAATCGTCGACCAGCACGATGCGCTTGCCGCGGATCAGCGCGCTGTTCGCATTGTGCTTCAGCTTCACGCCCAGATGCCGCACCTGGTCGCCGGGCTGGATGAAGGTGCGCCCGACATAGTGGGAACGGATGATGCCGAGCTCGAAGGGAATGCCGCTCTGCTGGGCGTAGCCGATCGCCGCCGGCGTCCCCGAATCGGGAACCGGCACGATATAATCGGCCTCGACCGGACTCTCGATCGCCAGTTCGGCGCCGATCCGCTTCCGCACATTGTAGACCGAATGGCCGTCGATCACGCTGTCCGGCCGCGAGAAATAGATATGCTCGAACACGCAGGGGCGGGGCCTGACCGGCGCGAACGGCCGGTGCGATTTGATCCCCTCGGCCGAAACCTCGATCAACTCGCCGGGCTCGACGCCCCGCAAATAGGTCGCGCCGGCGATGTCGAGCGCCACCGTCTCCGAGGCGAAGATATAGGCATCGCCGAGCCGGCCCATGACCAATGGCCGGATGCCGAGCGGATCGCGGCAGGCGATCATCCCCTCGCTGGTCAGGCAGACCAGGCTGTAGGCGCCCTCGACCTGCTTCAGCGCGTCGATGAAGCGATCGAGGAGGGTGCGATAGCTCGACGTGGCGACCAGATGGATGATGACCTCGGTGTCCGAGGTCGACTGGAAGATCGAGCCGCGCTGGACGAGATCCCGCCTTAGCCGCATCGCGTTCGAAATATTGCCGTTATGCGCGATCGCAAAGCCGCCCGAGGCAAGGTCGGCA
>DATINU010000175.1:0-9288 GCA_035473955.1 Allosphingosinicella sp. | reverse complement strand
CTGACGCCGCAGCCGCCCGAGGCGGCGCGCCGCTCCGATAACGATCGAACCAGGCCAGGATCGCCGCCGCCTTGGCGCCGCTCTGCGATGGCCGCGACGCGATCCCGCCATGGCTGGCGCCGGGCACTTTCACTAGGGCCGTCGGCACGCCGCGCAGCTGCAGCGCGGTATAATATTGCTCGGCTTCGCTGACCGGCGTCCGGTAGTCCTCGCTGCCGACCACGACCAGGGTCGGCGTCTGCACATTGCCGACCAGCGACAGTGGCGAGCGCCGCCAGAACGCCTCCTGGTCCTCCCACGGATAGCGGCCGAACCAGTAGCGCGAGAAGATGGCGGGGCCGTCGGCGGTCAGCACGAAGCTCGTCCAGTCGATCACCGGCTTTTGCGTTGCCGCGGCGCGGAAGCGGTTGGTCTTGCCGACGATCCAGGCGGTGAGCACGCCGCCGCCCGAGCCGCCGGTGACGAACAGATGCTCCGGATCGGCGAAGCCCTGGGCCACCGCCGCGTCCACCGCGCTGATCAGATCGTCATAATCCTGCCCGGGATAAGCGTGGTGGATCAAATTGGCGAACGCGGCGCCGTAGGAGGTCGAACCGCGCGGATTGACCGAGAGCACCGCATAGCCGGCAGCGGCGTAGAGCTGGTAGTCAGTGGAAAAATGCGGACCGTAGGCGGCGAAGGGGCCGCCATGGATTTCGAGGATCAGCGGATGGCGCTCCCCGTCGCGATGATCGGGCGGCAAGGTGAGCCAGGCATCGATCGGCCGCTGGTCGGCCGAGGAGGTGACGGCGATGTGCCGCACGGCGCCCATCGCCTTGCCGTCGAGCAATTCGGCGTTGAGCCGGGTCAGCGGCCGCCCGGCCCCGCCGCGGACCAGCACGACGTCGGGCGGGCGGGTGGCGCTTCCGCCCGACAGCGCGATCGCGCCGTCGCGCGCCACGCTGAAGCTGCCGCCGGTATAGGGCCGGTCGAAATCGGCGCCCGAAAGCCCCTCCGCGACCGTCCGGACCGAGCCGTCGAGTCCGATCCGGGCCACCTTCGTTTCGCCGCGATCGTCGTAGGAAACGTAGACCGAGCGCCCGTCCGCCGCCCAGACCGGCGAATCCATGCTTCGGTCCAGCGCTCCGGTGAGCGCCCGCCGGTTCGATCCGTCGGCGTTCATCACGTAGAGCTGTGCGTTCTCGTAGCCGCGCTCCTGCTCGTCGTAGCCGGTATAGGCGATCAGGCGGCCGTCCGGCGAAACCGCCGGTGCAGCGTCGGGCCCGTTCCGGTCGGTCAGCGCGCTGATCCGGTTGCTGGCGATGTCGAGCGCGTAGATTTCGGTATTGAAACCCTCGCGCTCCCAATTCTCGCTGCGGTTGCCGCTGAAATAAAGCGTGCGTCCATCCGCGCTCCAGGCGATCGGCCCACTATTATTGTAGGGGCCGTAACTCAATTGCCGCGGCGCGCCTCCTTCCGCCGAGACGAGGAAGATCTGCTCGTAGCCGGCCCTCAAATAGCCTTGGCCGTCGGCGCGGTAGGTGACCGCGGTGATCACCTGCAACGGCTCCGCCCATTGCGCCCCCTGCGGCCGGGGCAGCGGCGTGCCGAGCCGTTGCCCTTCGTCGGGCATGAACATGGAATAGGCGATCTGCCGCCCGTCCGGCGACCAGGCGATGCTTGACGGGGCGTCGGGCAGGCCGGTGATCCGCACCGTCTCGCCGCTCGCGAGCCAGCGCACGAACAGTTGAGGTTGCCCGCCCTCGGCCGTCGAAATGTAGGCCACCCGATCGCCGTCGGGCGACCAGCGCGGCTGGCTGTGCGAACCGAGGCCGGCGGCAAGCGGCACCTGCCGTCCGGTTCGCGTATCGATCAGCCAGATCGTGGGGCGGTAGCGGTCGATCATGACGTCGCCCGAGCGGCGGACATAGGCAATCCAGCGACCGTCCGGGCTGATCTGCGGATCGGCGGCGGCCTCGAGACTGAACAGGTCAGCGGCGGTGAAATGGCGCTCCGGTCCCGTTGGGGGCGCGGCTGCCGTGGCGGCGGGCACCGTCGTCCAGAAGATAGTCAGTGCCAAAAGAGCTTTCCGCATCGTCGTCTCCCTGTGCCCGCAGCGGATCATAGGGCGCCTCAGCCCTTGCGGAAGGGGGTCATTTCCACGAGCGCCTCGATCTCCCGCGCCACCGCCGGCCGCTCCCGCGCCAGATAATCGGCCACCGCGTCGCGGAAGCGGGGATCGGCGATATAATGGGCCGAGAACGTCGTCACCGGCCGATAGCCCCGCGCCAGCTTGTGCGCGCCCTGCGCCCCCGCCTCGACCCGCTTGAGGCCCCGCGCGATCGCCGCCTCGATCGCCTGATAATAGCAAAGCTCGAAATGCAGGTAGGGCACGTCCGCGAGCGCGCCCCAATAGCGCCCGTAGAGCGCTTCGTCTCCGATCAGGTTGAGCGCCCCCGCGATCGGCACTCCGTCCCGGAGCGCCATCGCCAGCAGCAGCCGCTCCCCCATCCGCGCGCCGAGCAACGAGAAGAAGGCCCGCGTCAGATAGGGCTGTCCCCATTTCCGCGCGCCCGTGTCCTGGTAGAAAGCCCAGAAGGCGTCCCAATGCGCTTCGGTGATCGCCGCGCCCTCCAGCTGGACGATCTCCAGCCCCTCGGCCGCCAGCCGCCGTTCCTTGCGGATCGCCTTGCGCTTGCGCGAGGCCAGGCTGGCGAGGAAATCCTCGAACGTGCCGAAGCCTTCGTTCAGCCAGTGAAACTGGCTGTCGGTCCGGATCAGCCAGCCGGCGCCGCGGAAAATCTCCACCTCCTCCGCCGCGATGAAGGTGGCGTGGGCCGAGGACAGCCCGTTCGTTTCCACCACCTGCCGCGCCGCCGCGATCAGGGCCGGCGCCAGCGCGGGCTCTCGCGCCAGCAGCCGCCGCCCCGGCACCGGCGTGAACGGCACCGCGATCTGCAGCTTCGGATAATAGGCCCCGCCGACCCGCTCGAAAGCGTCGGCCCAGCCCTGGTCGAACACATATTCGCCCATGGAATGGCTCTTCACATAAGCGGGCATGACCGCCGCGGGCCGCGCATCGGTGCCGTCGATGGCGATCGGCAGCGGCTGCCAGCCCGTCGCCGCCGTCGCGCTGCCCGAATCCTCCAGCGCCGAAAGGAAGGCGTGGCTGAGGAACGGGTCGGCGGTCCCGGCGCAGCGGTCCCAATCCTCGGCCGCGAAGCTCGACACTCCCGGCAAGAGCCGCGCGAAGACCGGCTCCTCGCTCATGCTCTTGGCTCGGTTTCGTAGACGATCTGGCTGGCATGTTCGGCCGCCCGCGCCCGGTCGGCGAGGCTGCGCACCGTCCAGGTCAGCACCGGCATGCCCTTGAGCTTTTGCGCGGTCGCGAAGCGCGAGGGCAAATCGCGAATATCGTAGGCCAGGAAATCGGCCCGCGAACGCCTGAGCGCCAGCGGCCGCTCATACCAGCCCCGCCAGCCGCGCTTGCTTTCGGTCACGACCAGCCCGCGCAGCCGCCCGGGGGCATGTTTGGCGAACCAGCGCCCGACCTCGGGATTGAACGACATCACGCCCACCGGCCCGTCATAGCCCCTCAGCGCTTCGGCAACACTTCGGCTCAGCCCGGCCACGTCCCGCTCCGGCGTCTTCACCTCGATCAGCAGCGCCGCCCGCCCCGCGATCAGCGCCAGGATCTCGGCCAAGGTCGGGATCGTCTCGTCGGTCCCGGTCAGCCGCAGCCGCTGCAGCTCCGCCGCCTTCATCGCCACCAACAGCGCGTCCCGCCCGGCGAGCCGCTCCAGCTTGTAATCGTGAAAGACCATCGCCTGCCCGTCGGCGCTCGCCTGCACGTCCAATTCGATCCCGTGCCCGGCGGCGATCGCGGCCTCGAAGGCGGCCCGGCTGTTCTCGACGATGCCGGCTCCGTGCAGGCCCCGATGCGCGATCGGCCGCGCGATCAGCCGGACAAGCTCACTCTGCCGGTTTGAGGGCGACAATCGCGTCCACCTCGACCGCCGCGCCAAGCGGCAGCACCGGCACCCCGACCGCGGCCCTGGCATGCCGCCCGGCCTCGCCGAACACCTTCTCCATCAGCTCCGAGGCGCCGTTGGCGACCTGCGGCTGCTCGGTGAAATGCGGGTCGGAGGCGATGAAGGCACCGAGCTTCACGATCCGCTCGACCCGGTCCAGCGATCCCAGCGCCCTCTTCATCTGCGCGATCAGCATCACCGCGCACCGCTCGGCCGCTTCCTTGCCGTGGGCGACGTCATAATCCTGCCCGAGCCGCCCGGTGATCAGCGAGCCGTCCTCGCGGAACGGCAGCTGCCCGGAGATGTAGAGCATCCCGCCATGCTCCACGGCGGGCACATAGGCGGCGACGGGCGCGGCGGGCTCCGGCAGGGTGAGGCCGAGCGCGGCGAGGCGGGCGGAGGGGCTGTCGGTCATGGCCTTGCCTCAAGCACCGGCGCGGCGCCCCGGTCAAGCCGTTCCAGGATCCAGGGCAGCGCCTCTCCCCAATCGTCGATCCGCGCATGGGCATAGGGCGCGGGCGGCGTCGCCGCGGCGAGCGCGGGCTCGGCGATCATGTGCAGCCGCCAGGCTTCGGGCGCATGCTTCGCCACCGATTCGTGATGGACGGCGAGATCATCGACGAACAAAGCGGCGCTCGGCTTCATCTCTTCGATCAGCTCGATCGCCGGTCGCCCCTTGCCGCCGCGGTTGCAGAGCACGCGGTGACGGATGTCGAACGCCTCCAGCTGCGCCACTCGATTGGCCTGATAGGCGTCGCCGATATTGGTAAGGATGACGATGTCCGCCACCTCCGCGATCGCCTTCAGCGCCGCCGCCGCGCCCGGCACGATATTCTGCCGGTGCATCTCGCTGTCGAAGAACAGGTCGAGCAAGGCCCAGACCCGGTCCTCCCGCACGGGGCTGCCGTCGGCTTCCCGCATCGCGTCGCGAAAGCCGGCCGCCGCCAGGTTGAAATCGATCCGATGATCCTCGGCCAGCCATTCGCGGAAATGGCTGATCATGTGCAGCAGCACCTCGTCGCAATCCGTGATCAGCAGGGGGCGGTTCATCCTTCCAGCCTCCGCCGCGCCTCGACCAGGCTGGCCGGATCGACGCCGAGGTCGGACGCGCAGGCCATGAGGTCCGGCTCGTGTCCTTCGAGGAAGCGAAGCACCGCCGCGAGGAAGACCGGATCGTCGACGCGGTCGCGCAAGGTCTCCGGGGTCAGTCCGGTCAGCGCCAGCAGCCGCTCGGCCCGCTGGTCCTCGCCCAGTGTCCAGCTCAGCGCGCCCAGCGCCAGCGTTTCGTCGTCATTTGTTTCGAAAGGGATCATCGCTTAGGAGGATGCCCGTGGGACAGAAAATCCTGGTTGTCGAGGACAACGAGCTCAATCTGAAGCTGTTCTGCGACCTGTTGCGGGCGCACGGCTATGCGGTCGAGCCCGTCCGCGACGGCCGCGAGGGGCTGGAGCGCGCCCGCGCCTTCGCCCCCGACATCGTGGTGATGGACATCCAGATGCCGCACATTTCCGGCCTCGAGCTGATCGAGCAGATGAAGGCCGACGAGAGCCTCGCCCCGATCCCGATCATGGCCGTCACCGCTTATGCGGCGAAGGGCGACGAGGAGCGGATCCGCGACGCCGGCGCGGAAGGCTATGTCTCCAAGCCGATCTCGGTGCTGAAATTCGTCGAGGAGGTGCGGGCCTTGCTGGCGCTGGCCGAGACCCGCGCGGCGGAAACGCCCGAGGGCGAAGCGCCGACTGACGAAGCGCCTCCCGAAACGGAAGAAGCGGCCGCGCCGGATGACGAGGCCGCTCCTGAGGAGGATTCGCCCCCCACCTCGTCATGCTGAACTTGTTTCAGCATCCATTCCGGAGACGGACGGGGCGTTGGCGCTATGGGCCCTGAAACGAGTTCAGGGTGGCGGGATCAAACAGCAATCGTGCCCGATCGCTATTTGATTTTGGCTTCCTTGAACTCGACGTGCTTGCGCGCGACCGGGTCGTATTTGCGGAAGGTCATCTTCTCGGTGATGTTCCGCGGATTCTTCTTGGTCACGTAGAAGAAGCCGGTGTCGGCGGTGCTGACGAGCTTGATCTTGACCGTGGTCGGCTTGGCCATGGCGGGCCTCTTCCTTCAAACTGAAATGTGTCGCGAAAAAATAAAGCGGCGAAACCGCCGCAGTGCGCGCCGCCCTCTGCAACGCGCCGCTGATTCTGTCAAGAGCGGCACGGCGCGCCTCCCGTCATTGCGAGGAGCGTAGCGACGCGGCAATCCAGCCCTTTACCGCTGCCCGAACTGGATTGCTTCGCTCCGCTCGCAATGACGATCGTGTGAGTCATGGTTAACGAAGCGGTAACCATAAAGGCGCATCCCCCTCCCAAGACACATTGCACATGGGGTGAGCCATGCACGCGCACGATGGAATGATGGTGGTACGAGCCGAGCTCTGCGACCGCCTCGACCGCCTTCAGCAGGCGGCGATGCGGATGAACGTCCGCGATTTCGCCAAGGCGATCGACTCCATCCGCACGATGGCCGCGGCCTATGGCATGATCCCGCTCGTCTGCCTCGCCGACGCCTTCGAACGCGCCGTCCGCGCCCAGCCGCGCGGCTGCCCGGCCGGGCTTTACTTCGATCGCATGCGCGACGCGATCGGCTGCGCGAGCCAGGACGAAGCCACCGGCGAAAAGCTGCTCGCCTCCATCTCGATCAGGCTGAGCGCCTAGCCCATTGCGTCATCCCGGCGCTCTCTAACGTCATCCCGGACTTGATCCGGGATCCATGAACACGGAGTAGCCAGGTTCACATAAGGCCGGCGTTCATGGATGCTGACTTCCGTCAGCATGACGAAGCGAGGTAAGACCTCCCCATGGAAGCCCTCGTCACCGCCTTCGTCGCCGCCTTTCTCGGCGAATGGGGCGACAAGACCCAGCTCGTCGTCGCCATGCTCGCCGCGACCACGAAGAAGCCCGGCCAGGTGCTGATCGGCCTGTTCCTCGCCGCGCTGGCGAGCAGCGTCGCCGCCAGCCTCGCCGGCGTCTACATCGCCCAGACCGTCACGATCCGCGCCATGACCCTGCTGACCGCGCTCGCCTTGCTCTTCGCCGCCGGCAGCGGCCTCATCACCCGCCGCGACCCCGCCCCGGCGACCGCGCGCGTGCCCATCCTCACCGCCTTCATCCTCTGCCTCGCCGCCGAATTGGGCGACCGCACCCAATTCACCACCTTCGCTTTGGCCGGCCGCTTCAACAGCGCCCCGCTGGCGGCGGCCGGCGCCACCGCCGCGATCCTCGCGGCGTGCATCCCCGCCGCGATGCTCGGCGCAAGCTTCCGCGAGACCATCCCGCTACGCCCGATCCGCTACGCGGTGGCGGCGCTGTTCCTGATCGTAGGGTTCATAGCAGCGGTGAAGGCGTTGCAACTGGCCTGACGGCGATGATTGTAATGTAGGATTTCATCTGTCCTACCCTGCCGGATGGAGCACAATCACACCCCCTTCGCCCCCGAGGCGGCGACCGATGAGCCCGCCTCTCCTCCCCATTCCGGCGCCGACGTGCGCGGCGATGCCATCGCCTTCGATCCCGTGCCGCTGCGCTACCGCGACGATGGCCTGACGCCCGCGAAGCAGCGCGAATATGTCGAGGCGCTCGCCGATACCGGCCTGGTCAACGTCGCCGCGGCGCGGATCGGCGTGTCGCCGCAGGCGGTGAACCGGGTCCGCCGCCGCGCCGATGCGAGGAGCTTCGATCTCGCCTGCACCGCGGCGCAGCGCTTTGGCGCCCGGCACCTCCAGGCGATCGCCTTCGAGCGCGCGATCCAGGGCACGATCCGCCGCCACCATTATCATGGCGAACTGGTCAGCGAGGAAGTGGTCTACGACAATCGCCTGCTCATCTACCTGCTCGGCAAGACCGCGCATCTGCTCGACGAGCCAGAGGAAGCGCGCGATGTCTGCGCCCAGTGGGAGCCCTGGCTCGACGCGCTGGAGCAAGGCCTGCCCCCGCCCCCGCTGTCTCCGCCCGAGCCCGCCGAGGCCGAGGACGCCGAGCCCGAACCCGAGCCGCCCATCCAGGACGAGGTCTGGGAGGCCGAGGGCAATCTGTGGACCAACGTCCCGCCCCCCTTCGACTTCAACGGGCAAAAGTTCGGCCACGAGGACAGCGACACTTATATGCGCCGGCTCACCGACGCCGAGGAGGCGGTCTGGGCCGAGCGCCGCGGCGACGAAGCCTTCGCCGAATTGCTGTGGCGCATCGGCGAGAACCGGGTGTGGTGTCTGACCGAGGGGAGTTTCTTCCCCATGGAAGCCGAAACTTCGAAACTTCCAGCGGAGCGAGGGACGCAGCGAAGCAGCGCCCCGGTCGCGCAGCGACGCGAACGCGCGGCCGACGGGCCGGCAAAGCCGGACCCGATCGACGTCGCGGCACAATGGTGCCGTGACGGGCCCGGCGAAGCGTCAGAAGATCGCCTTGAGCAGCCCGAAGACCATGAGCAAAGCGATCACGATGACGGCGAGCACGACGAATCCGATCAGACGTAGCATGATGAACCTCCGGGAATGCCTGGCGAGAACAAGCGGCGAGCCGCCCCGTTCCCCGTCAGCGCCCGGCGCGGGGCCCGATCCGGATCAGCCACAGGTCCGGCACCGCGCCGAGCCGCAGCGGCACCCCGCTCGTGCCGAGCCCGGCGGTGACGATCAGGGTCCGGCCCCGCTCGCGGATCAGGCCGCATTCGAAGCGTGTGCCGTAGTCGCTCACCGACACCAATGCCCCGTAGAAGGGCAATCGCGCCTGCCCGCAATGGGTGTGCCCGGCGAGCATCAGCGGCACGTCGGCCGGGAGCTGGGCGAACGGATCCGGGCTGTGGCTCAGCAGCAGCTTCGCCCCGGGCAGCCGCCGCATCGCGGCCACGGTCCGCGCGACGTCGGCCCGGCCGGTGAAGTCGTCGTCGAGCCCGCCGAGCGCCAGCGGCCCCGCCTGCACCGCCGCATTGTCGAGCAGGCGCACGCCGGCGGCGGCGAGCGCGCGATGCGCCTCGGCGCCGTTCCGCCAATGATCGTGATTGCCCATCACCGCGAAGGTGCCGAGCCGGGCCCGCAGCCCGGCCAGCGGCGCGGCGGCCTCGGCCTGCCCATAGTGGCGGGTCGAAAGCCGCTTGTCGCTGACGAAGTCGCCCGCGATCAGCACGAGGTCAGGCCGGAGCGCGTTGATCCGGGCGACGATCCGCGCCAGCCGCGCGGGCGGCATGTCGGGCCCGGCGACGTGGATGTCGGAGATCAGCACCGCCCGGATCGGCG
>DATINU010000174.1:0-11792 GCA_035473955.1 Allosphingosinicella sp. | reverse complement strand
GCGGCAAGGAGCGGCTGCACGGCGCGACCTATGCGGTGATGCCCGACCGGATCGAGGCAGGCTCCTATGCCTGCGCGGCGATGATCACCGGCGGCGCGCTCGAATTGGTCGGCGCGCGCGAGGATTCGATGCACGCGATCCTCTCGGGGCTCAGCGATGCCGGGGCGAACGTTGAGCTTGGGCGCGGGGGAATCACCATCGGCGCCAATGGCGGGATCAAGCCACTCTCGCTCTCGACCGCGCCTTTCCCCGCCTTCCCCACCGACATGCAGGCGCAGTTCATGGCGATGCTGACGCTGGCGGAGGGCACCAGCCTGCTCACCGAAACGATCTTCGAGAATCGCTACATGCACGTTCCCGAGCTGGCGCGGATGGGCGCCGATATCGAGGTCAGGGGGCGTTCGGCGGTGGTGCGCGGCGTCGCCGGCCTGAAGGGCGCCCCGGTGATGGCGACCGACCTTCGCGCCTCGATGAGCCTGATCCTGGCCGGGCTGGCGGCCGAAGGCGAAACGCAGGTCAACCGCATCTACCATCTCGACCGCGGCTACGAACGGCTCGAGGAGAAATTGCAGGCGGTCGGCGCCGATATCGAGCGGGTCAGCGACGGCTAGCTCCGAGGAGCCGGCGCGCGATGTATCTCTCGCGATGACGTAGACGGAGAGGGATTTGGGGTTGGGGCAAGAACTGGTTTTGCGCTAGATTATTGCAGGTTCTATTTCCCGAGCAGCCATGACCGGTCAAATCTTCATCAACTATCGCCGTGACGATACCGGGGAGGCAGCCCAAGCCCTCTATACGCAGCTCGGCCAGAATTTCAGCATCGCCAAGCTGTATATGGATTTCGGTTCGCTCGAGCCGGGATCGATATGGCCCGATCGGATCAGAGGGGCCCTCGCCGCTTCGGATGCGATGCTTTGTCTGATCGGCGAAAGCTGGCTGACGCTCGACGATGAATACGGGCGTCGCAGGATCGACGCCCGGGACGATTGGGTACGCCTGGAGATCGAACAGGCCCTTGAGCAGGGCATCAAAATCTATCCGATATTGCTCGGCCGGGCGCGCATGCCGGCGGCCGAGGCGCTGCCCGAAAGCATCGCTGAATTGTCAGGTCGCCAGAGTTGGCGCCTGACCCGGGACAATTGGCTGGGGGACCTGCGCGTCCTGGTCAGCCAGCTGGAGCAGGACAACATCCTGGAAGCGCGCCATTCCGGCCTCGATCATCCTGCCTATCCCCACCCCGACAAAGCGAAACTCCCCGCGCTTACCGAGGAGGAGTTGGGCGAGGCCTTGGCGTCGCTGCCGGACTGGGAGCCGTGGACCGAACGCATCCTTCGCGAATATCCGTATGAACGGCGGGAACTGAGGCGCTCGGTCAGTTTTCGCGGCTTCAGGACAGCCATCCAGTTCATGGCCGAAGCAAGCGACATTTTCGCCCGGCTGCGCCATCATCCGCGCTGGGGCAACGAATGGCAGCAGGTCAGCATCCGGCTCACCACATGGGACGCGGGAAACAAGATTACCGCCGCTGACGTCAATGCCGCGCGCGAGGTGGAAAAGCTGATCGGTAAATTCCGGGCTGCGGGCAAAGTGGTGGGATAGCAAGCGCAAGCGCCGGCGGGCGATCAGGCCGAATCGCCGTCCTGCTTCGCCCGCATCGCGGCGGCGAGGGCTTCGGCATTGTCGAGCGCGGCGTCGGCGCCGGATTTGATCTTGTCCCATTCGATCGCGAAATTCTGTGGGTCGTTGCGGTCGAGGATCACCGGCAGGGTCGTGCCGGGCTGCGGCCACTGGGCGCTGCGGACAATGCCGCTATGCTGGACGGCGAAGGGTTCGATCCCCTCAGCCGACACAACGCCGGTCAGGCGGGCCATTTGATACATCGCGCCACGGCCCGGCATCGAGATCGCCGTCACCAGCAAGGTGCCGGGGACGGGATCGGCCATCGTCTTCACGGCGCTCGCCGCATTGCCGCCGAGCCGGCCCATCCGGATCACCACCATGATCACCACGAGGATCAGCACGGCGACGAACGCCAGCTGGATCAGGAACTGGGTCATGAAGCCCTGGATCATGCGCCGATCCCTAGCACGGATGCGCCCTCAGGCGTAGGCGAAGACGAAGGCTCGATCGGGATCGTCGGCGGGTTTGCGGCTGGCCGCGATGCGGCGCGCGCGCTGCGCGAGACGGCGGGCGCCGCGGCGGGTTCGCCGGACCGCGCGCCGCGCGATCATCCGCGCATGGGCGATCACGAAGCGGAAGCGGGTCGCCTGCGCGGCCAGCCAGGCGGCGGTCGCGATCTCCAGGTAGAGCAGGGAATCGCCCGCGAAGAGCAAGGCGAGGTCGAGCGGCAAGGTCTGGGCGAAGCCGTAGAGCAGCACCGCCAGGACCAGCAATTGCAGGGCGCGGTAGAGAATCGCCCTCATTCGCTTGAGCATGTTTCATCCTCCCGGTCCGGACGTGGGAGGCGGGGCGGCACGCCGCAAGAGCGGATATTGTCAGCGCTTGCGCATTTTCAGCGATGCCTGCCAGCCCAGTTCGGCGAGGCCGCGCAGATGCGCCTCGATCTCTTCGGCGCCGGCGGTGAGGCGGTGGCGGGAGAAGCCGAACGCCTCCTTGCCGGTCTGCGCGTCCTTCAGGCCGTATTTGCCGTGATCCTTGCGGCCGGGCGTCCGGATCCGCGACTTGACCAGGCGGAAGCCGCGATTGGCGGCGAGGGTGCGCAACATCCCGTCAGCCTTGCTCATGCGAGCACCTCGATCGTGTGAATGAAGAGGCCGACCAGCCCGCCGACCAGGGTGCCGTTGATCCGGATATATTGGAGATCGCGGCCGACCGCGCCTTCAAGCCGGTCTGAGATGGTGCGCGCGTCCCACGAGCGGACCGTCTCCGACACGAGGGTGACGATGCCGTCGCCATAGGAGGCGACCGCGCCGACCGTGGCGCGGCGGGCGAAGAGGTTGATCGTGCGTTTCAGGCGCGGCTCGGTCTGCAGCGTCTCGCCGAGCTGGCGAAGCGCGTCGCCGAACTTGCCGGCGAGCGCCGCATCGGGATCGCGCGCGGCCGTCAGCAGCCCGGCGCGGCTATTCTCCCAGACGCCGCCCAGCCAGTCGGTGACCGCCGGATTTTCGATCATTTCGTTCTTCCACGCCTCGACCTTGTCGCGCAGCTCCGGATCGGCCTGGAGGCCTTCGGCGAGGCGGGCGAGGCCTTCTTCCGCCTTGGCGCGCAAGGGATGATCGGGGTCGATCGCCATGTCGATGGTGAGCTTCCTCAGGCCCTCGACGATCGCGTCGGCGAGCTTCAGATCGAGCCCGGCGAGCTTCAGGATCCAGCCGGCGCGCTGATGGACCATGTCGCGGATCAGATCCTCGTTCGCGTCGAGCGTGCGCCCCGCCCAGGTGACGATCCCGTCGACCATCGGCACGTGCCGCTCCTCGGTCATCGCCGCTTCCAGCGTCTTGCCGAGCAAGGGCGCGACATCGATCGCGCGCATGCGCTGGGCGAGCGCGCCCTTCACCATGCCGCCGAGCTTCTCCTGATCGAGCGCCTCCAAAATGTCCGCAAGCAGCCGCGAGCCGCCGGCGCGCAGCCGGCCCTCGCCCGGCGGCTGGGAGAGGAAGCGGCCGATCGCACCGGCCACGTCGAGCCGCTGCATCCGCCGCGCGACCACCGAGGGGGTGAGGAAATTGTCTTTCAGGAAATTGGCGAGCGCGTCGCCGATCCGGTCCTTGTTGCGCGGCACGATCGCGGTGTGCGGAATGGGAAGGCCGAGCGGGTGGCGGAACAAGGCGGTCACCGCGAACCAATCGGCGATGCCGCCGACCAGGCCCGCCTCGGCGAAGGCGCGGACGAAGCCCCAGGCCGGGTGCGCGTCGGCGAGCCGGGTGACGGCGATGAAGAGCGCCGCCATCGCGGCCAGCATCGCCGTCGCCAGCGCCCGCATGCCGCGCGCGTCCCGCTGGGCGGGAACGCGGCCGGGGCGTTGGAACAGGTTCATCGGCCGTGAATAACCGGCGGCGGCCCCCATGGGTAGCCGCCGCCGGTCAAAGCCTTACTCCGCGGGCTGCGGGGCCGGTTGCGGGCCGTGGTCCTGCTTGCCCTTGTAGGTGATGATCCGGCGGAATTTCGGCGTCAGCCACTTTTCGAAGCCGTCGGCGAGGCTGAACGCGGGCGGCACGAGCACGAGCGTCAGCAGGGTCGACAGCAACAGGCCGCCGATCACGACCACCGCCATCGGCGCGCGCCAGCTGGCGTCGCCCTCCAGGCTGAGGGCGGTCGGAATCATGCCCGCGACCATCGCCATCGTCGTCATCACGATCGGCTGCGCGCGCTTGTGGCCGGCATCGATGATCGCCTCGTTCTTCGGCACGCCCTTCGCCATTTCCTCGATCGTGAAATCGAGCAACAGGATCGAATTCTTGGCGACGATGCCGAACAGCATCAATATCCCGATCAGCACCGGCATCGAAATCGCGTGCCCCGCGATCCACAAGGCGATCAGGCCGCCCAGCGGCGCAAGCAGCAGCGAGCCCATGTTCACGAACGGCGCCATCAGCCGCTTGTAGAGCAGCACCAGCACCGCGAAGACCAGGAAGGTGCCCGACACCAGCGCCATCCCGAACTCGGACATCAGCTGGCCCTCTTCCCGTTGCTGGCCCGAGCGCGCGCGCTCGACGCCATCGGGCAGGTTCTGCATGATCGGCAGCTGGGCGATGATCGCTTCCTTATCGACCACGCCCTCGGCGAGATCGGCGCCGACGATGACCCGGCGCTGCTGATTGATGCGCTGAATCTGCGATGGGCCCGCGCCGAACTCGATCTCGGCGAGCACGCCGAGCGGCACCGAGCTGCCACTGGCGGTCGGCACCGGCATGTTGCGGATCGTCGAAAGATTGCGCCGCGAGCCCTCGTTCATGATGACCCGGATCGGCACCTGGCGGTCGCTGAGCGAGAAGCGGGCGCTGGCCTGGTCGATCTCGCCCTGTGTGGCGACGCGGATCGCTTGGCTCATCGCGGCGGTGGTGACCCCCATGTCCGCCATCATGTTGAGCCGCGGCCGGATCGTGATTTCGGGCCGCCTCAGATCGCCGGCGATGCGCGGGGCGCGTAGCTCGGGCCGGTGGCGCATCTGATCGACCAGGGTCAGCGCGGCGCGCTGCAGCTTGTCGGGATCCGAGCTTGCGAGGAGGATCGAGAAATCGCGCCCGCCGACCTGGTTCTGATTGCGGAAGAAGACGCGCGCGTCGGCGATCTCCTGGAGCCGCGGCCCGACCTGGCGCGTGAATTCGGTGCTGGTGCGTTCGCGGCCCGCGCCACGATCCTTCAGCGACACGAAAATGGTCGCATTGCCGGTGCGCACCGATTCAAAGACGGAGGAGACGTCCGATTGCGCGCGCGCGACCGCCGCCGCCCGGTTGGCGGCCACGCGGGTCTGGTCGAGCGTGACGCCGGGCGGCATTTCAACCGAGATCTGAACGCCGTCATCATCCGTGTCGGGCTGAAACGCCTTCGGCAGGATGATGAAGAAGCCGATCTGGAGCGCGAAGCAGAGGACGCCCACGAGGATGGTCTTCCAGCGATTGACAAGGGTCCAGCGCAGCACGCCGAGATAGCGATCCATCAGCCAGCCTTCGCCGTGCTTCGCCTCGCCCTTCGCCTTCAGGAAATAGGCGGCGATCATCGGCGTGATCATCCGCGCCACGGCCAGGCTGATCAGCACGGTGATCACGATGGTGAGCCCGAAGCTGATGAAGAACTGGCCGATGATTCCGCTCATGAACGAGACCGGCAGGAACACGGCGACGATCGAGAAGGTGGTGGCGACGACCGGCAGGCCGATCTCGTCGGCGGCGTCGATCGAGGCCTGATAGGCCGATTTGCCCATCCGCATGTGGCGGACGATGTTTTCGATCTCCACGATCGCATCGTCGACCAGCACGCCCGCCACGAGGCTCAAGGACAAGAGCGTGACCATGTTGAGCGTGAAGCCCATCATGTCCATGAACCAAAAGGCCGGAATCGCCGAGAGCGGGATGGCGATCGCCGAGATCAGGGTCGCGCGGAAATCGCGCAGGAACAGGAAGACGACGACGACCGCGAGCAGCGCGCCTTCCACCAGCGCCCGCATCGACGAATGATATTGCATCTCGATATATTTCACGGGCGTGAAAAGCAGGCTGTATTTGACCCGCTGATCCTCGCGCTCCAGCTCCCGCAGCGTATCCTGGACCGCGTGATAGACGGTCACGTCCGAATAGCCCTTGGCCTTCTGGATCTGGAAGCTCACCACCTGGCGGCCGTTCTGGATGCCGTAGGAGGTCTGCTCTGCCCATTGATCGCGGACGGTGGCGATCGAATTGAGCCTGATCGTCCGGCCGCCACCCATCGAAATCTGGGTTTCGCCGAGCTGGTGGGCGTTCAGCGCGCTGCCGAGCACGCGCACCGACTGCTCGGAGCCGGCGATCTCGGCGCGGCCGCCCGCGGCGTTCAAATTGATTGCGCGCAATTGCTGGTTGATCTGCGAAGCGGTGACGCCCTGGGCCTGCATCCGCACCGGATCGAGCTCGACCCGGATCTCGCGGTTGACCCCGCCCATGCGGCCGATGACCGAAACCCCCTCGATGCCCTGCAGCCGGCGGTTGAGCGTGTCGTCGATATACCAGCTCAGCTGCTCGACCGTCATCGAGGTGCTTTCCGCCGAGAAATAGCCGATCGGCTCGGCGGTGAAATCCTCCCGCTCGACCTGGGGCTCCAGGATGCCGTCGGGCAGGTCGCCGCGGATTCGTGCGATCGAATCGCGCACGTCCGAGACCGCCCGGTCGATCGGCGTGCCGATCGCGAACTCGATCACGGTGGTGGTGCTCCCCTCGCGGATGAAGGAGCTGAGCTCGTTGACCCCGTTGATGCCCCGCACCGCCGCTTCGACGCGCCGGGTGATCTGGATTTCGAGCTCGCGCGGATTGGCGCCCGGCTGGCTGATCGAGACCGAGGCCACGGGCGCTTCGATGTCGGGATTGAGGTTGATGTCCATCCGCATGAACGCGAGCAGGCCCATGGCCAGCATGGCGGTGAACAGAACGAGCGGGATCACCGGGTTGCGGATCGCCCAGGCCGAAATGTTACGCATGGCTTAGCTCCCGTCCGTCCGTTCTCATGCTATCGCCGCGGCGCCCGCGACCGTTCCGGCCGGACCCGCTCGCCCGGATTGAGGAAGGCGCCGGCGGATTCGACCACGCGCTCGTTGCCCGACAAGCCCTGCGCGACGATCACGCCACGATCGGAGACGTTGCCGATCCGAACGGCGCGGCGCTGCGCCGTGTTGTTCGGGCCGATGACCATCACATAGGTGCCGGCATCGTCGGTCAGCACCGCGCTTTCCGGCAGCAGCGGCGCGGTGGTCGAGCCGGCGCGAATCTCGGCCGCGGCGAAGCCGCCGGGGCGAAGGTCGCGCTGGTAGGGCACCGAGATGCGAACCACGCCCTGGCGGGTTTGCGGATCGATGACGGGCTCGACCAGACGGACGGCGCCCTGATAGGTTTGGGTGGAGCCGACCGGAGTCACCGTCACGGGCACGCCCGCGGAAAGCCGGGCGAGATCGGTCTGCGGCAAGCGCGCCAGCAACTCCATATTACCGCCTTCGGCCATCCGGAAGAGCGCGCCGGAGCCGGCGCTCACCACCTGGCCGACCTCGACGTTGCGCTCCAGGACCAGGCCCGAAGTCGGCGCCCGCACGTCGAGGCGGCCGATCCGGGCGCGGGTCGCGCCAAGCGTGGAGCGGGCGACGTTCACCCGCGCGGCGGCGGCGTCGCGAGTCGCGGTCAGCCGATCGATGTCGGCGCGCGAGACGAAGCCGCGCGGCAGCAGCCGGTTGGCGCGGTCGAGATTGGACTGGGCGAGGCGCAGGTCGGCCTGCGCGACCTGGATCTGCGCGGCCTGCTGCTGCGCTTCCTGGCCCTGGACCGAGCGATCGATCACCGCGAGCGTCTGGCCGGCGCGCACCCACTGGCCGGGCTCGACCAGCACGCGCACGATCTGGCCGCCCTCGCCGGGCACGCCGACCGGCATGTCGCGCATCGCGCCGAGCGAGCCGGTCGCCGAGATGATCGCCGGCACATCCTGCCGGCCGGGCACGATCACGCTGACCGCGGGCAGCTGCTGGCCGCCATTGCCGCCTCCCTGCGCCGCGGCCTTTTCGCCGCTACCGCCGAACATGAACAGGAGGGCGACCGCGAGCAGGGCGACGACGACCACGCCAATGATGATCCGCCGCCGGCGTTTGCGGCGCGCGAGCGTTTCCTCGTCGACGACGACATCGTCGATCGCGTCACGGCTCCATTTGCTCGACTCGTAGTTCATCGCTTTCATCGTCCCCACTCAAGACAGCGCGGCCGACAGCCGCCAAGCCGGCGCTGTGTTAGCCGAATAAATCACCTTGGACAAGCCAAAACGACCGGCGCGCCGTCCCCCCTGCCCGTTCGCCCGTGCCGAGCGCTTTACATGCTCCGCCGGGGCTTTACCAACGCAGAATGCGGGACGGTCCTTCGCCCCGCCGAGGAGACGCATCATGAACCTTGGCCAATATCTTGCCGATTATGGCTGGCTGACCTGGATCGCCATCGGCCTGATCGCCGGGCTGATCGCGCGGGCGGTCACGCCGGGGCGCGGCCCGAACGGCTGCATCGTCACCGTCGTGCTGGGCATTGCCGGCGCGCTGCTCGCGGGGTTCCTCGGGCAACAACTCGGCTGGTACGATCGCGGCGAAGGCGCGGGCTTCCTCGCGGCGATCGTCGGCGCGGTGATCCTGCTGGTCGGCTACGGCCTGGTTTCCAGGCGCTAGGGAGAGGCATGATGATCCTGCGCTGCGCCGTTCCGGCGCTGCTCGCTGTCGCCGCGGTCGCGGCGCCGGCGCAGCCCGACCCGGTGGCCGCCGTCAACGGCACGCGGCTCGACGTCACCGTCACGGGCGAGGTGATCCGGGTGCCCGATATCGTCCGGATCAACGCCGGCGTCAGCACCCTGGCGGCGACGCCGGGCGAGGCGATGCGCCGCAACGCCGAGCAGATGGCGCGGGCCCGGACCGCGCTCACCCGCGCCGGCATTTCCGACCGCGACGTCCAGACCGCCGATTTCCGCCTGCAGGCCGAATATCGCCAGGACGGAATCACCCGCAATCTCACCGGCTACCGGGTCACCAACACGATGCTGATCCGGCTGCGCAGCGTCGCCAATAGCGGCCGCGTGCTCGACGCGCTGGTCGCCGAAGGGGTGAACGAGATCGACGGGCCGAATATGGACTTCGAGGATCCGACGGCGGCGCTCGACGAGGCGCGGGGGCGGGCGGTCACGGCGGCGCGCGCCCGCGCCGATCTTTACGCGAGGGCCTTCGGGCTTCGCATCCGGCGCGTCGTCCAAATCGAGGACATGCCGGCCTTTCGCCCCAGCGCCCGGGACAGCTACGCCAACAGCCTGAGCACGGACACGAGCACGATGATCGATCCCGGCGGCCGCATCATTTCGGTCACCCTGAAGGTCGTCTTCGAACTCGAATAGCCAAAGGGCCGCTCCTTTTCGGGAGCGGCCCTCTGCGTTCGCGGGCGCGGCGCCTTAGCGCAGCCGCCCGCGGTTCACGAGGTTGACGATCGCCAAGAGGACGATCGCGCCGACCAGCGACACCAGGAAGGCGGTCGGGTTCAGCGGATTGGCGGTGTTGATCGTGCCGCCGTTGAAGATCAGGCCGGCCAGAAAGGCGCCGACGATCCCGACGACGATGTTGAGCAAAATGCCCTGCTGCGCGTCCCGCCCCATGACGAGGCTCGCGAGCCACCCCACGACGCCGCCAATGACCAGCCAAATGATGATACCCATGAGCTCCCTCCTGCGATCCAGGGCCGCCTTCCGGTTGCGGAGGCGGTCCGATCCTAAGACGCGCCACCGGCGGGCTTGTTCCTGCCGGTTGGACGGAGTGGGGCTATGAAGGGAAGCCGGGCGGACTTCAATGGCCCGCCCCGCGGCTCAATAGGCCTGCTGGCGCTCGTAGAGGGTACGGTAATGCTGAATGCGGGTGACTCTGAGGCCCGGCATGCCCGAACGATCGACCGCGCGCTGCCAGCCGGCGAATTCCTCGAGGCTGAGGCCGTAGCGCTCGCACGCCTCATCGACGCTCAGAAGACCGCCGTTCACCGCGGAGACGACCTCCGCCTTCCGGCGCACCACCCAGCGGGTGGTGGTCGGATTGGGCAGTGAATCCAGCGTGAGCGGCTCCCCGAGCGGGCCGATGACCTGAGCGGGGCGGATTTTCTGATTCTCGATCATTACTACCTCAAAACCTACGCGCTTTCGGCTCCCTGGTGCCTCTTTGCGTCCTTCCTTTTAGCGGGAGAGCATTGAAGGAAGGTTGAAACGCCAAGGTAAATATCACGGTGATTATGCTTTACGGGGCGTTTCGACGGCGTTCCGATTCGGCACGGTTGAAACAGCCGGACTGGACCGACGCGGCCGCTTTCCAGCCGGATCCGCCGAGGAGGAGCTCGGTGAGCGGGTCCCGTTGCGGGGAGCCGGCCGCCTTGCCGCCGGCGCGGGCCTGGGCACTGGCGGTGGGACTCGCGGTCCGTTGCGCCGCCAAAGCGGCGCTGAGCATGTCGTGATCGAGCGGTGCGGCGTCGCGCCGTCCGTCGAGCAGCCTTTTGGCGCGGAGCTGGAAGGATTCGTCCATTGCGCCGCTTCTTAGGCAAACAAGGTGAAGAGCCGGTAAAACACGTGAAATGCCCATGGGGCTGGGCGTTTCGGGCCCGAGCCACTATCTGGCCGGAGATATGCACGCGGATTTCCAGCTCGGCCGGCCCCTGAAAGGCGCCCGCATCGTCGTCGCCATGTCGGGCGGCGTCGACAGCTCGGTCGTGGCCGCGCTCGCCGCGCGCAGCGGCGCCGAAGTGATCGGGGTGACGCTGCAGCTCTACGATCATGGCGAAGCGGTGGGACGATCGAAGACCTGCTGCGCGGGGCAGGACATTTACGACGCGAAGGCGGTCGCCGAGCGGCTCGGCTTCGCCCATTACGTCTTCGACTATGAAAGCCGCTTCCGCGACTCGGTGATCGAAACATTTGCCGACGAATATGCGCGGGGACGGACGCCGATCCCCTGCGTATCGTGCAACCAGGGGGTGAAGTTCACCGATCTCCTGAGCCTCGCCCGCGATCTCGGCGCCGATTGCCTGGCGACGGGCCATTATGTGCGGCGCCTGGCGGGGCGGAACGGAGCGGAGCTGCACCGCGCCGCCGATCCGGCGCGCGACCAGAGCTATTTCCTGTTCGCGACCACGCGCGACCAGCTCGATTATCTGCGCTTCCCGCTGGGCGACCTGCCCAAGCCGGCGGTGCGCGAACTCGCGCGCGAGCTCGCCCTGATCGTCGCCGACAAGCCGGACAGCCAGGACATCTGCTTCGTCCCCGACGGCGATTATGCGCGGGTGGTGAAGAAGGTGCGGCCCGAGGCGGCCGTCGCGGGCGAGATCGTCGACCGCGAGGGGCGGGTGCTGGGCAGGCATGGCGGCCTCATCCATTTCACCGTCGGCCAGCGGCGCGGGCTCGAGCTCGGCGGGCAGGCCGAGCCGCTCTACGTGCTGAAGCTCGAGCCGGAGAGCCGGCGGGTCGTGGTCGGGCCGAAGAGCGCGCTGGCCGTGCGCTCGGCGCGGCTCGACGGAATCAACTGGCTCGGCGAGAGCCAGCGCGAGGGACTGACGGTGAAGGTGCGCTCATTGGCCAGGCCGGTCGCGGCGCGCTTCGACGGTGAATCG